>CAMNNA010000042.1 GCA_946545285.1 uncultured cyanobacterium
GGACATTTACCATCAATTGTATAGTAGTATTTTATTTCCTTTTCCATAATTATATTATGTCGGTTAAACCAACATTTGTCAAGAGTAATATTAAGTAGTTTTATTAAATTTACAACGGCAGATAACCGCAATATAACAGGCTTGAGAATTTATCAAAATAACTTATTTGAGTTAGACTACCTGTTCTTATATATATTTTTTGTATTTTATCAGGAGTTATTTCAAGTGCTGAGCATATTGCTGCTTGAATAATATCGGGATGGGTGACAATAATTATTCTGTTTCCGATATTTTCTTTTATTATATTTTCAATAACTTCACCAATTCTTTTTACAAATCCGTTACTGGTTTCTCCATCTTTTGGAGTAGGAATGTCAGGATTTTGCAAAAGATTTGTAAAATCTTCAGGATATTTTTCCAAAATTTGCTCAAATGTTAAACCGCTCCAACATCCGATTTTTCGCGGAGTTAAATCTTCAATTATATTATAATCTGTTTTGAATGCTTTACTTATAATCATCGCAGATTGCACCGTTCTGATTGAAGGAGAAGTATAAATCGCATCATTTTTTATTGCACGTGTTTTCAGATATTTTACAACATTTTCCGTTTCTTCAATACCGGATTCGGATAACGGAGGATAATTCAAAGTATCACACAATCTTTCTTCTTCTGTATAAATTGTTCCGCCGTGACAAACAAAAGTTATTTTACATCGCCGATTAAAATACATTTTATTCTCCTTTGCAAAAATTTTAGCATGAAAATTATTTGTTTTAAATTTATTATTTTAAGTTATCCAATTTAATCTTTAGTTTAGCAAAAAATTTTTTGTTCTTGCAATTCATCTGTGGATTAGATTTATACTGTATTTCGGCAAAATTACTGCACAGTGTTTTAACTTCTTTAATTTTAGATTTATTCATTATTATTCTTAATTTCCGTAAATGAGGGTAAATAAACTGCTATTTACGTCCCGTAATCTGATACCTAAAAAATTATCATGAAAAATAAACTTACGCAATAAGTTTTAATAAATTTACAGATAATTTGCTAAAATACTTTTTACATAATTTTGAGTCTCTTTGTATGGCGGAACACCGTCATATTTATCAACGGCATTAGGACCTGCATTATAAGCTGCCAGAGCCAAAATTACGTTTCCGTTATATCTGTCTAACATTGATTTTAAATATTTAACTCCGCCTTCGACATTTTGCTTGGCATCATAAGGATTTACTCCCAATGATTTTGCGGTAGAAGGCATCAATTGCATTAAACCTATCGCGCCGGCTTTTGATTTTGCATTCGGATTAAATCCTGATTCCTGTTTAATCAGTGCTTGAACCAATTTTTCATCAACACCGTTTTTTCTTGCAACTTGATTTGCCATATCAACAATTTCAGATTTTGAAGATAAATTCAAACCTTTACTATAATCTCTTTTTGCATCATTAACTTCCTGAATTGCCCGTAATAAAGTTGCGTTATTAATTGCTCCTGTATTTATATCGTTTGAATTATCAGTATATAGATTTCCTGTCACATTAAGCGAATTCTTATTTAACAGCAATGAACCAAAATCAGCCGCACCGGTTGAAGAAAGAACTTTTTCAAAAGACTGAACATTATTTGAATTCGGAGGATAAATATTATTTAAAGCTTCTGTGCGGGAATTTTGCGGATTATTAATGCGATTCAAATTATTTACATAATTGCTTATTTGCGCACTTCTTTTTATTGCTGCGTCTTGTCCGCCGGAATTCAATAAACTTTTTATCATATTTGAAAACATTTTTACTACCTGCCTCCCGCTATCAAGAGATATTCTACATCTTATTTAAAATAAATGTATCCTCTATATGGTTTAAGGTTTTATATGAAAAAGTCAAAATAAAAATTAATTTTGATTCAATGATTTAATAGCAAAAGATCGAAGATCGTAAGCTTGAGTATTATCCGGATTTAGACGGATAGAAATATTTAAATCATCTATTGCTTCTAAATATCTTCCTTCCTTACAAAAAATTGTTGCCCTTATCAAATATTTTTCATAATCATTTTCATCCAATTTTATTGCTTTTGATAAATCATGCTCCGCAGCCTTTAAATCATCATTTAAACGACTTTTTAACAATCCTCTGTCCATAAAATAATCAGCATTGTTTGAATTTAATTCAATCGCCTGATTAAAATCATCTAAAGCTATCAAATTATTATTCAAATAACTATGTGCCAGACCTCTTTGGTAATAAGCGCTGTCATTATTAGGATTTAAAACGATTTCGCTTGTAAAATCTTCGATGGCGTTTTCGTATTTTTTCAACCCTAAATAAGCAAGCCCGCGATTAAAATATACTTGTTTAAAATTCTTATCAGTATTTATAACTTTGTTATAATCATTGATTGCACCGTTATAATCATTTAAATAATACTTTGCAACAGCGCGATTATTGTATGCATCTAAATTTTTTGGATTTAATTCAATAACTTTTGTGTAATCTTCAATTGCACCTTTATAATCGTTGTTGTTACGTTTTGCAATTCCTCTGTTGTAATAAGCGTTTTCATTATTTTTATCTAATGAAATTGCTTTTGAAAAATCATCAATTGCACTTTCATAAAGATTTAGTTTAACTTCTGCATTACCTCGGTTTAAGTATGCATTTGCATTATTTGGATCAATTTCTAATTCTTTTGTACAATCTTCTACAACTTTATCATATTTTTTAAGTTCGGCATTTGCGGCCGCGCGGTTATAATATGCATTTTTATGGTGCGGATTTATTTCAATTGCTTTTGTATAATCGGATATTGCGCCTTTAAAATTGTTTTTTAAATACTTTGCATTTCCTCGTTTAATAAAGGCTTGCGCATTTTCGGGGTTTAGTTCTATCACTTTGGAATAATATTCAATCGCGGAATCATAATTTTTTTCTTTTAAATGAGCAAAAGCAGTATCCATCAAGGAAGCCTCTTTTTTCTGTGCTCTTGTCATTTTTTGCGCAAAACACGGTGAATCTGTATAATTCACACCAATAAAAAATAATATAATCGCAATTGTAAGTATTTTGTTGTTCATAAGCAAATACCTTGCAATATTATCAGTTTATTTTAAACAATTAAAAATGTCAAATTTAAGACAATTCTGCTTTTACTTTCACAACAACTTTCAAAACCATATCTGATTTTTCACAACAAATCTGCGGTGCGTGAGCCTCATGAGGATAAAGTATTACAAAATTTGTTCCGTCAAGTTTTATTTTTGGATAAGTTCCGATATTATTTGAATAAAATTCAATATCCCGATCCGGATTATATTTTTCTTTTATTTCTAAATATTTTTTAGGAGTATAGTAAATATATTCTTCGCCTTTTAGCAAAATCTGAATATCAATATATTGATTGTGCGATTCAAATTTTCCGTCTTCAACCGATTTAGTTTGATAAGTTTCAACATTTGCAAAAACATTTTCATCAATAATATGCTTACCTAAATCCAAAGAACCGGCGCTTAACTTTTCAATAAAATCAAGCGCTGATTCAGGAATAAATTTATAAAATCTTATATTTTCTAATTTATCGGTTATCATTTTTTTAAAATAAGAAGTATTTTCTTTGTACATTAATAAAACATTTTTTGGTTGCGCAAGGAGATTCTCGTAACTCATCTAAAAAATCATTTATACTAGAGTTTTTACCCAAATTAGAGCAATAAGGCGCATAAGGACTTATTCTTCTTGACATACAAGCTGCGTATGCAAACGAAACACCTGTTTTTACAAAATGTTTTTTCGCAACAGGACCGGGTTCAATATAGTATAAATTTACAGGAAGATACGCGGAACTGTTACCGCCCATATAAACAGAGTTTGAGTTGTAACTATCATCCTTACCGGGAATTTGTTTCATTGCATCTAACGGATACCCCGGATAAACCATACCGTCAGTTGCTATATAGAAAGGATAAATATCTTCCCACAATTTGCTGTTACCTTTATCGCCGTTTATATCAACATAAACTGTAAACCCGCTCATAGCATAGCTGCGTTCATCTTTTTCGTCATCAGGGCTTGTAGCAGAAGAACAGCAGTTACTTGCATTCGAAACAGAAGATCCTGCCGGAACTTTCATACATCTTTTTTCCGCTCCGCAATAATATGCTTCTTTTGCTGTTGCATTGCAATCCTCCTGAGTAATAGAAGTTGAACTTCCCGAAGGGAAAGTTATATCCTGACACATATTTTTAGTAGGTGTTATATTGGAAGGATTTGAAGTAAATCCAGGAATTGATGCCTGTTTATCCCCTAATATCCACAATTTCAGCCCGTTTGCAAATATAATATTTGGCGTAACATATTTCAAAGAAGTATCAGCAGAAATAGAAGACAAAGTTGAATTCTTGGTTACAGCATTATAAACAGCCTCATAATATTCATTTCCGTCAGATTCTTTGAAAGTATCGCAAGACTTAGAATCAGAATCAATATTAAAATTATCCGCAATCAGTTCACAGAATCTAGATGCTTTAATTACACCGGTTTTTGGGATACAAATACCTTTTTCTTCATCAAAATACAATCCTTTTCCGTTACATTTTGTTCTTACGCATTGACCGTCTTTATCACCGTAACCGGAATTACATTTACATCCGTTATTAAAAGGTCCGCCCTGAGAATCATTTGCATAATATCTTGAATTTGCCGGACAACATGCCCCTGCTGTCGGACTGTATGTTTCAGGAGCGCAGGCTACACATCCTGTACCTGGACCTGTATAGTATAAATTTTTACCTTCTTGAACATCCGATGCCGAACAACATGCCAAAGACGGCGCGTTTGACGATTTAACGAAACCATTTTGACAAACACAAATATTACCGTCTGCTTTCATGTTTGAATGATTGGTTATACAATTAATCGAATTAGGCTCTGCAGGATAAGAGTAAGGATAGCTGTCCGGACTCTTTAGTGCACGATCAGTTTTGTACTGATAAACGCAATAACTTCTGCCTGAACCTCTAAAATCATCTTTTTTTAAATACGTTGCGTCATATTCTGTACCTGATGTATTAGTTGATGCTGCACAAGTCCCCTGACTTGAATCAAATCTATAATCATCAATGCGTTCACACAAAGTATTCATTACATTAAGACATCGTCCTTCGTCACCTTCTGCACATCTGCTAAAATCATAGTTATTATAATAACTCTTGTATGTACCTACCACATTGTATATATTGTTAACGTAAGGGTTAGTACCATCACAAGTTTTGTGGTCAAAAAGCTGATCATATCCAAATTTTTTTGTACAAGCACCAACCATATTTACTTGCTCTATATCGGATTCCGATTCTTTATTTATTACAGGGGTTGTACTAGTAGAAAAACAATTACTTAAATTAAAGTCTTTAGTATTTAAAGTTGCAAAACCTGACGAATCGAAAGAACGACCAGAAGGCCTATTATAAAAATCCCCAATAGAACTTTTCTTAACTTTTACTTGTAATGGTTCATACATACGCGTACCAACTTGAGACCCGTCCTTTTCATTTGTTAAAATTTTATTAGGATCAGACCCAACTGTCCCGCCTGCTTGGTCAAATGCAGCGCAATATTCACCTGCTTTATTATACAAATCAAAATTTTCCTCTGTTACAAACTCCCCATACATAGCAGAAGTCTGATAATCAAGTGCAGGCTCTACACTATTATTACAAGAAGTAAACCATACTGATATAGTATTAACTTCTTGTTGTCCAAAAATCGGTTCTTCATATGTTCTTGCTACAGTTACAATTTCGGCATAAGCTTTCGGGAAAAGGGTTTTAAATACTTTGTTTTCGGTCAAGCCCAATTTTGAAACCAGTTTTAGTACAAAAGAAGGTTCTTTTGCAGTTGCCAATTTTGTATTATTGCTGTTGTATGTAGTTTCTTCTGTATTATCTTCAGGGTTATTTGTTTCAGTGCTTGCCGCAACAATTTGACCTGCAAGTTTTTCTACTGTTCTATAGGCCATATAATATGAATATTCATTAGATTTTGCCAACTGTCTTTTTATAACAAGACCGGTAGCGCCGGCTAAAATACCGACAATTAATAATGATATGCCGACTTCAGCCAAAGTAAAACCAAATTTTTTAGATTTATTCATATATCCTCCGATGTTATTTTAATTCCTCAATTGCTTTTTGATAATCCTGTTGTGACGGGGCTTTTCCATGCCAGCCGGCATTGTTTTCCATAAAACTTACACCTTTGCCTTTTATTGTATTTGCAATAATAGCAACAGGTTTTGATGATTTTTTTGCATTTTCTATTGCATTATAAATCTGTTCAATATTATGACCGTCAATTTCAACAGTATCCCAATTAAAAGCTTTCAGTTTTTCACTCAAATTATCTAACGGCATAATATCTTCCGTATTACCGTCAATTTGTAATCTGTTTCTGTCAATTATTGCTGTCAAATTATTTAATTTTCTGTGCGGTGCTTGCATAAATGCTTCCCACGTATTACCTTCTTGCAATTCCCCATCACCAAGCAGTACAAAAACATTGGCATTGTTATTGTCAAGTTTTAGTGCCATTGCAATTCCGCAAGCCATAGATAACCCTTGACCTAAAGAACCGGTTGTAACTTGAACCCCCGGACAAGAAAGTGACGGGTGTCCTTGAAGTTTACTTTTCCATTTTCTAAATGTCAGAAGTTCCGATTTATCAAAAAATCCTTCATTTGCCAAAACAGAATAATATATCGGAGAAACATGACCTTTTGATAAAACAAATCTGTCACGGGAAGTGTATTTCGGTGAATTTTTACCTTCCGGTGCGTGTTTCATGCATTTGTGAAAAAGCACAGTCATAATTTCACAACTTGATAATGATCCGCCAATATGCCCTGACTGCGCAGTATAAACCATATCAAGGATATGACGTCTGTTTTCTTTACACAACAACTCTATTTCTTTTATTTCATCTGTTGATAACATTTCTATTTAATACACCTTTCTTTTACTACGTTCAGAACAAATAAAGGCAAGGTCGGAAAAATCCTTTTAATTCTTTGCGGTTCTTTTATTGTCCTGTAAAGCCATTCTAATCCGAGTTTTTGATAAATTTTAGGAGCTCTTTGCACTTGTCCGCTCCAAACATCAAAACTTCCGCCAAGCCCGATTAAAATCGCATCAGGCAAACGCTTTTTTAACTCATTTATGAAAAATTCCTGCTTAGGAGAACCTAACGCTGCCAGTATAAGTTTAGGATTTGAATCGCATATATCATTAATTACAGCTTGTTCATCTTTGAAATATCCGTCATGACAATAAACAACATTTAAATTCGGAATTTCTTTTTTCAGATTTTCAACAGCTTTATCTGCAATTGTCGGTTTTGCACCGATAAAAGCAATTCCTTCACCTGTTTTTGAAACTTCTTTTATTAATGACAACCCAAAATCTATCCCGGGAATTCTTTTTATATTATTACCCAGAATTTTTAATCCGATTTCAATCCCGATTCCGTCAGGGATAACAAGGTCTGCATTTTTTATGATATTTGCAAAATCAGAATGATTTTTTGCATAAGATATCATTTCAGGATTGATTGTAACAACAATGCCGGAATTTTCTAAAATATATTCAAGCGCCTGTTCTTTATTATATGAGTTTACTCCAAATCCCAGAATTTCAACCGAATCCTTATTCATAATTTAATTATAACATATTATTATAAATTATGCTATAATTTTTGTATGAAAAACTTTTTATTTAAAGTTTTATTTACTTTATTTGTATTTGCATTTTCAAATTTGTTTGTGCAAGCACAAGAAATTGAACTTTTAATACTGCCGTCAGAAATTTTCAACTCAGCGGAAAATTTTTACGGATTTGAATCGCCGTCTGAAATTGTTGCATCTGATGTAATAAAAAATCTTAACAATTCTAAAAATATTCGCGCACTGCCGTTAAACAAAGTAAAAGAAAAATTATCATCTAACAATGATTTGAAAAACTTAGCATCTGAAGTTTTAAACGATTACGAAAAAAAATCTTCAATTGATTTTGCTGTTTTAAAAAGAATTGCTCAAGAATTCAGGGTGAAATCAGTTGTTTTAATTTCTTCATATTCAACATCTGACAAATCAATTAACAAACGCGGGCTTTGGGAAATTCTTGAAGTGGCAAGTGCCTTTGAATTTTCTTATCCGTTTGAATTGAAAACAAACGCAGTGTTAATTGATAGTGTAAATGATGTAATTATGTGGAGCGGTAAATATTCAAAACTTGTAACAGATTCTAACGGCAAATTTATTGCTAAAAATCAAACTCAAGCGTTTTCACAACTGGAAAAAATAAAAAATTATTCCGAAAATAATATTTCAAAATCTATATCTCAAGGAATTTATTTAAGATTTTACCCGAAAGAAGTTCGCAATATTTCTTTTGGGACAGAAGAAAATGACAAAAAATTTATCCCGAACGCACTTGAAGAACTTACAAAACAAAGAATGATTAAAGATCTTGAACAAAGAGAATCTGAACAAGAAAAAAATCCGACAATAGATATGTTTGAGTTTTAAAAATGATTATTTCAGAATTTGCAAAATACCTTCAATTACATGAACAAGAAATTTTTACCAACAAAACAGAGGCAATAAATCTTTTAGCACCTTGGATTGAATCCGTTTTGTCCAAAAACCCAAAAAATAATATTGAAAAAATGCTCCATAAAGAAATTTTTTATTGCAAAAATTCTTCAAATGATTCGGTTATTATAGGAAAATCAGATTCAGGCAGAACTTTAGTCAAGGCATTAATTGAATTTGCAAAAAGCTACCAAAACTACAACCGCGCTAAATGGATTGAAATTAATAATAAGCAATATTATAATGATAGAAATTTTTCGTAATTGTAAAAAATCCTGTTTTACCGGTTTTTACTAACTAAATATGTATAAAAACATTGTCTTATATGATATCTTTTTAAATTAACTATGTAACAAAAGATACAGAATATTATTTATTATTTGAAAAATTTGTATTATAAAGTTATTATAAGATTGATAATACGATTTGAAAGACAGATAATATAAAATGACTGAAAAAAAGAAAATAAAAGTATCATTCCCGCATATGGGAACAATAAGTATAGCGTGGGCAACGGCATTAAGAATTATCGGATGCGAACCATATGTTGAACCGTATACAAGCAAAAAAACGTTATCTTTAGGTACAAAACATTCTCCTGAAGCCATTTGTATTCCCTATAAACTTATTTTGGGAAATTTCATAGAAGCAATTGAAGGCGGAACAGATTATGTTGCAATGATTACCTCTCCGGGGTGTTGCAGGCTTGGCGAATACGGAAAATGTATTGAAACAGCACTTCATGATTTAGGACATGATACTAAATATGTTGAAATGAAACTCTATGACGGAATTAAGGGTATGTACAATTTTTTAAAAACCGTCAGCGGAAAAAATGACCCGTTTTTGTTTATGAAGGCAATTATTACAGCTATTTATAAAGTTTTTATTCTTGATGAATTGGAAACTTTGCATTCATACTACAGAGCAAGAGAAATTCATATCGGAGATTCAGAAAAAAATTATCATAAGTGTACAAAACTCATAGATTCAGTTGATTCCATAAAAGAACTTGGTAATGTTAAAAAAGAAGTTCGCAAAATTATGTCAAAAACTGAGATTGATAAAAATCGGGATGTATTAAATGTCGATATAACCGGCGAAATTTACGTTGTAAATGATGAATTTTCAAATCAAGGTATAGAAAAAGAACTTGGGAAAATGGGGGTTCAAGTTCGCAGAAGTCTTACTGTTTCAAGTTTTTTGAAAGATGCAATTATTCCTAAAATTTTTAGAAAAGGCGAAACTCATCTTCAGCGTGCATTCAGACTTGCAAAACCATATTTAATGCGGGATATTGGCGGAGATAGTTTGGAATGTGTTTCTGATGTTGCATACGCAGATGAAAGAGGAATTGACGGTATTATCCATTTAAGTCCTTTTACTTGTATGCCTGAAATTATGTCGCAAAATATATTCCCTGCAATGCGTCAGGATAAAGATATTCCTATTTTGGCATTGATTTTGGATGAACAAACCGGTCGTGCCGGTTACATAACAAGAATTGAGGCATTTGTTGATTTGATGAGAAGAAAGAAAAGAAAACGTCAAATTCAGTCAGATAAAAAAGATGCAGTTTTAGCAAAATAACGGAGATTATTTATATGTTGAATACATTAAAAGCAGCATTTAAAAGAACAAATGATTCCATAATACTTGCAACACCGCTTGTTATTTTACTTTCGGTCATAGGATTGTACAGTGCATATGCAAGGGTATCTGTTGATACTATGCCAAAAGCAATCGTTGCAATTATTACGCTAATTGTTATTTGCGCAGGCTGTGCTGCTTGCTGGTTTTATGCTGTTAAAAAAACTATAAAATTAAGTACAAAATTTTTTGTATTTGACACAGATAGGGCAAAAGAATTTCTTAATATTTTAAAAAACTTGCCGAAAGGTATCGGCGAATTATTCTTGCCGTTTTTGTTTTTAATAACATTTGATGTTATTATTTTTACTTTAGTTGCAATATTTATAAGCTGGGTTGTTTCAACTCACATCGGAACAATAAATCCTGATTTAATTGCACCAAATCATTATTTAATTTCGAGCGAAGAATTATTGAATATGTATTCGAATCTTCCCGAGCGTGAATTATTTATAGTTAACGCATGGTATTTGCTTTTTAGTGCATTTACGATAATTTTTATGTTCATAACATTTTTATGGATTCCTGAAATTGTTTATAACGAAAAAAATCCTTTAATTGCATTAAAAAATTCGTTTGATAAATTGTTTTCCAAATTTTCAAAAACATTAGGGATATACATCTGCACTTGTATACTGTATCTTTTGACAGGAATAATAAGCGCAATATTAATGTTTTATCCGCTGTTGTATTTCTTTGTTTTATTGCTTTATTATTACTACCTTTTGTATGCTATAATATTGGCATTTACATATTATGAACAGGAATTTATAGTACCTGATGAAGACGAATAAAAAAGTTATCGCAATAGTCGGTGCAACAGCAAGCGGAAAAACAGCATACTCAATTGAACTTGCAAAAAAAATTGACGGGGAAATAATAAGCGCTGATTCGCGATTGGTATATAAAGATATGAATATCGGAACAGCAAAACCCACTGCACAGGAAATGTCCGCAATTCCCCACCATATGATAGATTTGGTTAACCCGGATTTTGAATACAGCGCAGGATTATATAAAAAAGAAGCAACAGATATTATAAAAAAGATTCTGTTGAAAGGTAAAACACCTATAATCGTTGGCGGAACAGGATTATATATTGATATTTTATTAAATAATTTTTCCATGCCTGAAATTCCGCCAAACAGAAATTTAAGAAATGAATTAGAAAAACTGCAAACAGATGATTTATACGAAATTCTTTTGAAAAAAGACCAAAGTGCCGAAAAAATTATTCATAAAAATGACCGAAAAAAAGTAATTCGCGCAATCGAAATTATAAATGAAACAGGAAAATCTTTAAAGGATTCACGTTCGGTTGAAGATCAAGAGTTTGATATTCAATGGATAGGAAGAAACTTTGAGCGTAAAGAATTATACAAAAGAATAGAATCCAGAGTAGATTTGATGATAAAACAAGGTTTGGTAGAAGAAACAAAAGCTTTAATAAATAAATACGGCAGAGTTTATAATATTATAAATACGATAGGCTACAAAGAAATTCTTGAATTTATTGACGGCAAATGTTCACTCGAAGAATCCTGTATTATGTTAAAACAGCATACAAGAAACTACGCAAAACGACAATTGACTTGGTTTAGAAAAAATGAAAATATTGAGTGGAATGTTTTCCCCGAAAAACTGGAAAAATAAACTTAATAATAATTCCTACTGTTAAATGATGTAATTAAATTCAATTTTGTTGAAAATGTGATAAATAGGGCAAGCCCTTATAAAACATATCCCAAACTTCATCGGCGCGACTGCAAATCGGAGACTACCAATGAAAGAAGGGAGGTGGTAATAAGTGAAATTCTGTATAACAGAAAAAGCGCTACTTTTGATTTTATTAATCATTATAGCGCTTACATTCACCAAGTAACGAGGGCTTTTAATGGGGCAGACGGCAATCTGTCCCGCCCTTGTATTTGTATTTTAAATCATTTTTTATATTTTTTCAACCCCAAAAAACTTAATTGTATAAAACTTAATAATAATTCCTACTGTTAAATGATGTAATTAAATTCAATTTTGTTGAAAATGTGATAAATAGGGCAAGCCCTTATAAAACATATCCCAAACTTCATCGGCGCGACTGCAAATCGGAGACTACCAATGAAAGAAGGGAGGTGGTAATAAGTGTTTATATCTGAAAAAGCGTTATTGCTGATTCTTTTAATAACAATAACGCTTAAATTAAAACACTAACGAGGGCTTTTAATGGGGCAGACGGCAATCTGTCCCGCCCTTGTACTTGTATTTTAAATCATTTTTTATATTTTTTCAACCCTAAAAAATTTATTTTATATTAAATTTTTGTAAAAAGCCTGTAGCAAGGTTGGTGTTTCTACTCTAACAATATGATTTTGAGTGCAATTATATGAAAAAGAGTGCAAAACTGTAATTAGCGGGAGACGAGACTCGTGTATCGGATTATTGGCAGTTCACAAGTTTAC
>CAMNNA010000043.1 GCA_946545285.1 uncultured cyanobacterium
AGCAGTCGGTGCTTTGCTTAAATAAACAAACAGATAATAAAAAAGGCGGTGCATTTTTAAAAATGCACCGTTTTTTTAATTATATAATCTTAGTCTTATTTAATACTTTTGAATACTTTTAATTTAGAAATCCAACAAATCTTTTGGTTTTACCCCTAAAACATCTGCAATAATTTTCAATTTTGACAAAGTAATATCAGTTTTTGCCGTTTCAACCATTGCGACTAAAGAACGTGATATCCCTTTAACGGCAAGAAAGTCATCTTGCGTAATTCCTTTACTTGTTCTTACTGATTTTAGATGTTTTGCAAATTTTTGTAAATATTCTTTGTCCACAAATTTATTATCAGCTATACTGATAATGTAACAATCAATCACACTGACAATAGAAAATCCATTATTAGAAATTTATCCCAATAGTGAATTCGCACCGGAAACGACTTCTATAATTTCGTTTGTAATTGCGGATTGACGTATTTTATTATACTGGATAGATAAGTCGTGGATTATTTTTTCGGCATTTGTAGATGCGGCTGACATTGCAGTCATACGCGAAGCTAATTCACTTGCTTGTGCTTCAAGTAACGATTGATAAACCGTATTTGTTATATACATTGGCACAAGTTTTTGCAAAATATGATGTTTGTCAGGAATAAACTCCATAAGCGGTTCAACTACATTATCGTGAATCCTTTCGTGAACATCTTTGACTCCGTCAAGTGGCAAAACATGCCATTCTTCGACCTTGTAACTAACCATATTTTTGAATCTTGTAGTTATGATTTCTATTTTATCAATTCTTCCTGATGCAAAATATTCTGCCAAATCCTCTGCAATAAATCTTGCTGCGCTTGAATCAGGATTATCGGTTGCGGAAAAATATTTTTTTTCTATAGTTGCACCAAGGTTTTGTACTTTTTTTCTTAAAATAGAAATCCCTTTTTGACCGGCAATAAAAAATTTTACAGTTATTCCCTGTTTAATATATTCTTGCGCTTTTGAAACAGCATATCTTGCAACATTAGCGTTGTATGCCCCTGCTAAACCCTTATTTGATGTTATAACAAACAAACCTACAGATTTTAATTTTCTGTTTTCAAGTAGTTTTGGATAATCATCAATTGCTGATTTGATTTTTAACGATTCTGAACTGTATGAATCAACTGAATTTAAAAGTTTGCGAAACATTTCTATCATTTCTGTTGCGTAAGGACGGGACATTTTAACGGCAGTTTCTGAATGACGAACTTTTGCCGCTGCTACCATTTTCATGGCGCGGGTTATTTTTTTTGTACTTTCAACGCTTTTTATTCTGTTTTTTATGTCTTTTAAACTCGTCATTTTATTTTCCTTTAATCAGCACCTAAGTACCGATTTAAATAAATTTACCCCCCTAAAATGTTTCCTTAAATGATTTTAATCCTTCACTTAAGACTTTTTTATCTTCATCGGATAGCGAAGAACCACCATTCAAACGATTGATAAGATCTTCAAAGTTTGATCCAAAGTATGAAAACCATTCTTTTTTAAATTTCTGAATTTTTGAATTATCCACATCATCTAAAAAGCCTTCGTTTGCCGCATATAGTATTGAAATTTGTTCTGCAACGCTGAGCGGATTATATTGCAGTTGCTTTAATACTTCTGTTAATTTTTCACCGCGCAAAAGCTGTTTTTTAGTTGATGCATCTAAGTCTGATGCGAACTGAGCAAAAGCTGCAAGTTCTCTGTATTGGGCTAAATCCAACCTTAATTGCCCTGCAACTTGTTTAATACCTTTGGTTTGAGCCGCACCTCCGACACGTGAAACCGAAATCCCTGCGTTAATTGCAGGTCTTATTCCGGCATTAAATGCGTTTGATTCCAAAAATATTTGACCGTCTGTTATTGAAATTACGTTTGTCGGAATGTAGGCTGAAACGTCTCCCGCTTGAGTTTCAATAATAGGTAATGCTGTAATACTTCCACCGCCCAATTCGTCATTTAATTTTACTGCACGTTCTAACAATCTTGAGTGTAAATAGAATACATCTCCCGGATAAGCTTCACGTCCCGGCGGTCTTTTTAACAGTAAACTCATTGCTCTATAGCTTTGCGCATGTTTTGATAAATCATCATAAACAATTAAAACATCTTTTCCTTGTTCCATAAATTCTTCACCGATCGTAACTCCGGCAAACGGCGCAATATATTGCAACGGAGCTGATTCATCCGCAGTCGATGATACAATTATGGAATATGCCATAGCACCTTTTTCTTCCAATGTTTTGGCTAAATGAGCAACGGTAGAGGCTTTTTGACCGATTGCAACATAAATACATATTACATCTTTGCCTTTTTGGTTAATTATTGTATCAATTGCAATTGCTGTTTTGCCTGTTTGCCTGTCACCGATTATAAGTTCTCTTTGCCCTCTGCCGATTGGGGTTAGAGCATCAATTGCTGTTAAACCTGTTTGCAAAGGTTGATAGACCGAACGTCTTGTTACAATTCCGGGTGCAACTCTTTCAATCGGTCTTGTTTTTTCAAATTGAAGGTCTCCTTTACCGTCCAGTGGTTTTCCTGTCGGATCAATAATTCTTCCGATTAAACCTTCTCCAACAGGTACTGAAGCAATTCTTTTTGTAGTTTTTACAATTGTTCCTTCTCTAATTTCAGTGTAATCACCAAGAATAACTACACCGACATTATCTTCTTCAAGGTTCATTGCAATACCTAATGTTGATTTCGGATCTTCAAATTGCACAAGTTCGTTTGCCATAACATCGCGCAAACCGTAAACCCTTGCAATTCCGTCACCGATTTCTAACACGGTGCCTGTGTTTGAAATTTCTGTCTGAATTTCATAGTTATCTATTTTACTTTTAATAATTGAACGGATTTCATCCGGTTGTACTAACGCCATATTTTTACCTCAATAATTTTTTACCTAAATCTTTTAACTTTGCGCGAACGCTTGTATCTATAATATTTCCGTCATATCGGAATTCTAATCCTGCAATCAAATCCTTATCAATATTCCAAACAGGAATTATATCTGATTCGAATTTTGATTGAAGTCTTTTAATTATTTCTTGTTTCAATGAATCTTGAATTTCTGTTGCAGAAATTATTTCTACCTCTTTTTTATTTTCTGATTTGTTTAATTGATTTTTGTATTCTTCAATAATTGAACCAAGTTCTGAAATTCTGCTTTTTTCTGTCAAAATTTTTATAAAATTTAAAACTTTAGAGTCAATTTTTTCTTTTAATATTGATTCTAATATTTCTATTTTTTTTGACATTTGAACAGATGGATTTGAAATTATATTATTTAAATCGGAAGAACTTTTTATTGTTTCACAAACTGATTTTAACTGCTCAAAAGTTTCTCTTTTATTATCAGAAGAATCAAAAAGAGCGGAGGCATATTTTTTGGAAATTGAAGTAATTATATTATTTTCCATCTAAATCACCGCCTTTTCAAGTTCTTCAAGACTTTGATATATAAATTTTTCATGCAATTGTGGGTTAGAATTCAGCAGATTCAAAATATTATCTTTTGCCCCGTCTAAAGACAATGTTACTGTTTCTTGAGATATTTTTCCTGACAAAGTTTTTTCTTCGGATTCAACAATTTTTGAAATGTTTTTTTTAAGATTTTCAATAGATTTTTGAGTTTCCGATTCAATTTGAGATTTTAACATCCGGGATTTTTCTTCAGTTTGAGCATCTAATTGTTTAAGTTCAGATGGTAATTTTTCATTTTTTGATATTTCAATATTAAGTCGATCTTGGGATTCGGATTTTTCATCTTCGGATTTTTCGATATTTAATCTGACAGATTTTATGGCATTATCAAGACCTTTTTTAATATCAATTTTTTTGCAAATCCAATACAATATCCCTAACATTATCAGGAAATTTATTATATTAGATTGTAATATGTATTTTATAAATGAAATGATTTCTGTCACTTTTTTAAAATCCCTTAAATTTTAATTATTTTATCAGAAATTGTATCTGCTAAATCTTTTACAACATTATTATTTATATCAAGTTGTAAATTTTGTTTTTCTTTATAGAGAATCTCTTTTTTTGATTGAATTTCTTGCTTGTTAATTTCTCTTTGTTCATTTGTTTTTTGAATAGAAATTTTTTGCGCCTGATCAATTGTTGATTCAATTTTTTGTCTGCATTCAAGTTTTTTATTTGAAATTGCGGACTCTCTTTTTGCCTGAAGTTCTTGGGATTTTTTAATATTATTATCAGCTTCGGAATAATTTGAATCAACGTATTGTTCGCGTTTTTTTATTATATTCAAAATAGGGCGATAAAATATATTATTCATTATAATCATGAATACGACAAAACTTACTATCGCAACTATTAACGTAGCATTAAATTCAAACATAATATTCCTACTTGACAAAAATTAACAATAACGCAATTAATAACGCGTAAATCGCAGTTGCTTCAGCTAAACCTGCGCCTAAAATAAAGTTTTTAAACGCTTCATCTTTAATTTCAGGTTGGCGGGCAATAGCATCTAATACTCCTTTAGTTGCAATTCCAAGACCAAGACCTCCGCCTAATGTTCCTAAACCTACTGCTATACCTGCTGCAAGTCTTCCTAAATCCAATGCTTGTTCAATTGCCATAATTTTTCTCCTTTTATTTTATTTTTACTTTTACTTTTACTTTTATTCTTCCTGAATTGCTAATGAAATATATGTGGTAGATAGTATAGTAAATACCAGCGCTTGAATTAAAGCCACAAATATTTCAAATAACATAAACGGAAGCGGAAATACTACTCCTGTTAAACTAACAACCGTTGCAACCAATACTTCTCCCGCGAAAATGTTTGCAAAAAGCCGCAGTGCTAAAGAAAACGGTCTTACGAATAATTCTAAAGTATCAACAAGTGTTATTATTATTCCGTCAATGCTAAAACCTTTAAAAAAGAATTTAAACCCGTTTTTCTTAACACCAAAATAAATATAATAAATTGAAACAACAATCGCCATGGCTGCTGTCATATTTATATCGTTATTAGGAGAGGCAAATTCTCCTTTGGCAAGGTGAATTAGTTTAAACGGTAATTGCCCGACTAAATTTGCAGTTAAGATAAACATAAATAATGTCAGTATTATTGCGATATGTTTTTGCGCATTATCATTTCCCATACTGCTTTTTGCTAAATTATTAAAATATTTTACAATACCTTCCCCTATTAATTGAAGTTTTGAAGGAATCATATCGAGTTTTTTCACGGTCAATAATGCAAAAAGTATTAATAAAAACATTGATAACCACATTGTTAATATCGTATCAATATTGAAAGATACGGAATGATTAAAAATATTTGCGGTATAAATCCAATGCTCCACTAATTTCCCCTTAATCTGATTTGATTTTATCATTCAAAAAAAATTTTTGCAATTACTCCAATAATTTTATAAATCAAAATTCTTTACAATAATATTTGTCATATTATCAAATCTTTGTTTATCATCGCAGTACCAAATCCCTATTAAAGTTTCAAATGCAGTTGCGATTCGATAATCATTTTGGATATTTCTTCTTCCTACAGGAATAGGCAAATTCCTCGCACGTCTTATTATTTCTTTTTCTTCTTCTGTCAAATACATTTCTATAAAATGCAGAAGTTCTGCTTGGAACTTGGTGTTTACAAGTTCTGTTGTTATTTTATGAAGTTTTTTAGAGTTATTTGTTTTAAGAATGGTTCTTTTTCTGATAAAAAGTTCCCAAACCGCATCCCCTAAATATGCATAATTCCTTAAATTGATTTCTTCCATAAATAAATTTTACTACAAATATTAAAAAAGATGTTTACTGGACTTTTAAATCAAACTATAATATAATTGTTTTGTAAAATAAGGGGATGAAAAATGGCTAAAAATAATGACACAGTACCTATAGAAGTAACGATTTTAACTGCAGACCACGATATAAAAGGTGTTGTTCATGTATCAAAATACACAAATACAAACAGAGAATTGACTGATTTATTAAATGATAAAGAACGCCGATTTTTGGCAGTTACTAACGCTGAAATTTATCCTCGCGGAGTAAATCAAGCTCCAAAAAGATATAATTTTTTAGAAATCCATATGGATTATGTCTTAATGGTTCATCCGACTTCTCAGGCTGTATTTAGAGATACAGGAAAAACTCAGGAAGATATCGCAAGATTTAAAGAATTAAGATTTAAATTGAATCAGACAAAACCATTCTAGATAAAGTAATTTTAAATTAGGGATATGTAAAGGTATGGAAATGACTTTAAATAAAATATTAGAAACTGCCGGTCAGGTATTAGATATAGAAGCAAATGAAATTTTACGTTTGAAAAGAAATTTGAATGAAGATTTTGAAAGAGCGCTTGATATCTTGCTAAATTGCAAGGGCAGGGTAATTGTTACAGGCATGGGAAAATCAGGGCTTATTGGGAAAAAAATAGCTGCAACGATGTCTTCAACAGGAACTCCTTCTTATTTTCTTCATCCGGCAGAAAGTACTCATGGAGATTCAGGGATAATTACAAGACAAGATGTTATTATAGCAATTTCAAACAGCGGTGAAACTCAGGAGTTGATGAATCTTTTGCCGTTGATTAAACGTTTCGGATGTCAAATGATTGCAATGACAGGTAATCCGGATTCAACTTTAGGAAAAACAAGTGATGTTGTTTTAGATATCTCAGTTGAAAAAGAAGCCGGATCTTTAGGTAATGTCCCAACAGCAAGTACAACCGCAACTTTGGCTATGGGAGACACTTTGGCTGTATGTCTTATGGAAGAAAAAGGTTTTACTAAAGAAGATTTTCTGTTGTTTCACCCGTCAGGAAAATTGGGCAAAGGATTAACGTACAAAGTCAAAGATTTGATGTTGACTGACGACAGACTTCCTTTAGTCGGTGAAGATATGATATTTACTGATGTTGTAGAAAAAATTTCCGAATATAAATTGGGAATGGCAATGATTTTAGATGATTCAGGTAAATTAGCAGGTGTTCTAACTGACGGAGATATAAGAAGAACCCTTTTAAAATATCAGTCGACACCGCCGGTCAATATAACGGAAGTTATGACAAAAAACCCGAAAACAATCGGGAAAGATGAATATGCCGCATCAGCTTTGAATTTAATGGAAAAGTATTCTATCACTGCACTTGCTGTTGTGGATGAAAATAATTATCCTGTCGGGGTAATTCATGTTCATGATTTATTAAGAGCCGGAGTTGCATAGATTATGAATTTAAAAGATAAAGCAAAAAAAATCAAAATGCTTGTATTCGATGTTGACGGTGTAATGACTGACGGCAGTATTACTTATGATGAAAACGGTACTGAATACAAAACATTTAATGCAAAAGATGGTCACGGACTTGCTAAAATGGCTAAAAGCGGTTTTATTACAGCAATTATAACAGGGAGAAACAACGGTACTGTTGAATTTAGAGCAAGAGATTTAGGAATAAGAGAAATTTATCAAGGAGTAAAAAATAAATTACCTATTTTGCAAGCACTTATGGAACAGTACGGGTTTGATTATTCGCAGGTTTCTTATATGGGGGATGATGAACCGGATATTGCAATTTTACAAAATGTCGGTTTAAGTGCCTGTCCAAATGATGCCGTAGATGATGTTCAAAAAGTATGCGACTTTAAGTCAAAATTTAACGGCGGACACGGTGCTGTCAGAGAACTTTGCGATCTTATTTACAAATCACAAAAACAATAACTAAAAGGGGAATATTATGTACGAAATAAAAACACAATCCTATTTTTCAGCCGCACATCATCTTTTAAATTATGAAGGTGAATGCGAAAATCAGCACGGACATAATTGGATGGTAGAAGCTTTTGTTCAAGGTGAAAGTCTTGATAAAAGTAATATTTTGATTGATTATAAAGTATTAAAACGTGAATTGAATGCTGTTTTAGATACTCTGGATCATCAAGATATCAATGAATTACCTGAATTTAGGGGTGAAAGTCCTTCAAGTGAAATAATTTCAGCTTATATTTATTCAAAATTAAAAGAAAAAATCGTTCAGTTAAGTAAAGTTACCGTTTGGGAAACGCAAACTTCATGTTGTTCTTATTTTGAACAAGAGTAAAAATTCCATTCTGAGAGAGTATAAAATGATTCTTCGCGTTTTTCAGAATGGAATATAAAGCCGGAGAATCTTTATTTGGAAGTATATTAAAATGAATTTAATACAAACAATAATTATGGGGATTGTTCAGGGCTTGAGTGAATTTTTGCCTATATCAAGTTCTGCGCATCTTGTTTTCAGTTCAAACTTTTACAAAATATTTAAAGATATTCCGATACAGGAGCAGTCAACACAAGAAGTATTTTTGGATATTATGCTTCATTTGGGTACATTAATTGCGGTTTTAATATTTTTTAGAAAAGAGGTTTTACAAATTTGTAAAGCGTTATTGGTTAGCGTTAAAACAAAAGATTTTTCTTCGGCTGATTCAAAGCTTGGTTTATACATAATTGCCGGTACTGTTGTAACAATTGTACTTGCGCTGCCTTTGCATGATGCAGCTGAAATGCTGGTTTTTCATCCGTCAATTGTTGGCGGTTTGCTAATATTAACAGGCGGAGTGCTTTTTTACAGTGAATATATGTCTAAAAAACGCGAGAAAAGTAATGAAAATATGAATTGGTTTAAAGCCGTATTAATAGGATTAGCGCAAGGTTTGGCTGTTTTACCGGGATTTTCACGTTCAGGATGGACAATTGCTACAGGTCTATTCACCGGTTTAAAAAGAGAGGTAGCCGCAAGATATTCATTTTTGCTGAGTATTCCGATAATATTAGGTGCTTCTATGGTTTATCCTTTGGTTAAATTGGATTTAGCGCAAGTCATAAATTATGATTGGGGGGCTATTATCTGCGGGACTTTAGTTTCTGCAATTGTCGGGTATATTTGTATTAAATATTTTATGAAATTTATTTCCAAATTTTCTTTGAATATATTTGCAATTTATTGTATTTTAATGGGAATTTTTTCAATGATATTTTTCGCTTGGAAAGGAATTTAAAAAATGAAAACAGCTCAGGTTGAAAACGGTAAGTTAATAATAAAAGAGGTTGAGAATGAAAAATTAAACGGTCGTAAAGGCGCGATTGTAAGAGTTCTTGGCTGTGGTTTATGCGGTTCCGATATTGTAAAATTAAGACATAATTTAGTAAAAAACGGTACTGTTTTAGGGCATGAAATTGTTGCAAGAATTTTGGAAATTGATTCGGAAACTGATTTTAAAAAAAGCGATTTGATTGTAACATCTCATCATATACCTTGCGGAAAATGTGAGTATTGCAAAAACGGAAATGTATCTATGTGCCGGCATTTTAAGCAAACAAATATTACACCGGGAGGATTTAGCGAATTAGTTTTTGTGTCTGAGGAACATTTAAAAAATGTTGCATATCTAAAACCGGAGAATTTAAAAGAAGATGAAGCCGCTTTTTATGAACCGCTGGCTTGTTGCGTTAGGGCTGTAAAACGTGCTAAATTAGCTCAAAATTCTACAGCACTTGTTATTGGATTGGGATCAATCGGAATTTTAATGGCGCAAGCACTCAGGGCTTTCGGAATGAATGTTATCGGGTGCGATTTAATTAATTCAAGAGTTGAACTTTTAAAAAGTTTGGGTATTGAGGCGTTTAATTCTTATCAAATGTGTGATAGTATAAGCGCTGATGCTGTTTTTATGACATCAGGGTCTGATAAAGCAATTCCGACTGCGCTGAAATATGTGCGTGACGGAGGGAAAATTTTGGTATTTTCTTCCACCCCTGATAATAGCGGATATTTTAATAATGAAATTTATTATAGAGAGTTAACTGTTTTAGGCAGTTATTCTCCTTCGCCTTCTGATCTGAAAGATTCATTGGAATTGTTAAAATCAGGAGAAGTTAAAGTAAAAGGTTTTTCAACTTTTTATGAATTGGAACAAATTCAAAAAGCAATAAACGATACTTTGGAAAATAAGATTTTAAAAGCTTATATAAAGTTATTTGATTAAGAAATTTAGATTATAAATTATAAAGCGACTCTGTTCTTATTATTCAGACTTTACAACTTTTTTTGCTTTGGATATAATTTAATCAAAGGAAAAAGAGGATAAAAATGAGCATATATTTACTCGAAGTCGGAACGGAAGAACTACCTTATAAATTTATTCCGCAAGCAATAGAACAATTAGACAGAAATTTTACAAAATTTTTAGAAGATAACAAAGTCGAATATGAAAAAATAAAAGTATACGGGACTCCGCGAAGATTGGCTGTACTTATCTACGGACTTGAAAATCAAACAAAAGATGAAGAAAAATTGGTTAAAGGTCCGATAGCAAACATTGCACTTGATGAAAACGGCAATCTTACTAAAGCAGGAGAAGGTTTTGCGCGTAAAAATAATGTTTCAAAAGATGATATTTTCACAAAAGATAATTATATTTGGGCAAAAATAGTTATTAAAGGGAAAAACATAAAAGATTTACTTGAGGAAAATGTTGCATCTGTATTTATGAAACTTCAAGGTGCGCATTTTATGCGCTGGGGGGCAAATGAAGAAAAATTTTCGCGTCCTATAAAATGGATTGTTTCTGTTCTTGATAACCAAGAAGTTAAAATAAAAATTATTGACAAAGAATCTTCAATTTATTCAAGAGGGCACAGATTTGCGCAAAGTAAAGTTATAATCGGAAATCCTGAGGATTACATTGAAACAATGCGCAATGCGTGCGTTATTGTTGATCAAAACGAAAGAAAACAATTAATTATTGATAAAGCAAAACAAGAGGCTGATAAACTTGGCGCACAAGTTCATTATACACCTGATTTATTGGAAGAAGTTACATATATAACAGAATATCCTGTTCCGGCGGTTTGTGAATTCAGCGAAGAATACTTAAAAATTCCGCAGGAAGTTACTGTTACTGTTATGGCGGTTCATCAAAGATATTTTGCATTGTATAAAGACGGAAAACTTATCAATAAATTTATTACAATGACAAATTATTTGGGCTCTGATTTTGAAAATATCAAAGCGGGTAATGTTCGTGTAATTAAAGCCCGATTGGATGATGCTGTCTTTTTCTTTAATGAAGATACTAAAAAATCTTTAGAATCCTATGTCGAAAGTTTAAAAGGAGTAACTTTCCAAAAAGGTATGGGTACAATGTTTGATAAAACAAACCGACTTGTTGAATTGTCGAATATGATTTCTGATGATTTAGGGCTTGATGTTAATAAATCGGATATTTTAAGGACAGCAAAATTATGTAAAGCTGATTTAACTACTAATTTGGTATTTGAATTTACTGAATTGCAAGGTTTTATAGGTGCTGATTATGCAAAAGTTTCAGGTGAAAATAAAGCGGTTTGTGAAGGGATAAAAGAGCATTACTTCCCGCTGAATTCAGATTCTGAAATTGCAAAAGGTATTGAAGGTCAAGTTGTAGGAATTGCAGATAAAATTGATACTGTTTGCGCTGTTTTTGCAGGAGGCAAAAAACCTACAGGTTCATCAGATCCTTTGGGTGTGCGTCGTGCCGCTTTAGGAGTAATTAAAACAATTTTGGAAACAGGATTAAAGATTGATGTCGATGAATATATTGATATAGCGTTGAAAAAACTTCCTGTTCAAAGTGATTGCGGCAAAGAAGTAAAAGAATTCTTTGTTCAAAGATTAATCATATTTTTATCTGAAAAATACAGTAAAAATACTCTTGAATCGTGCATAAACAAAAATCCGCTCAAAGATCTTAGCGATTATTTAGAAAGAGTAAAAATTGTGAAAAGTCTAAATAGCCCGCAATTGTGCGAAAATGCGAATAGAGTTATCAGAATTATTAAAGATTCAAATTCAGGTGAAGTTGATGAAAAATACTTCGTTGAGCCGATTGAAAAAACACTTTATAATGAAATAATAAAAACAGAATGCAATGCAGATTACAAAGACTATCTTGCAAAGTTAGAAAATCTGAATCCTACTGTTACAAAATTTTTCGAAGATGTTTTGGTCATGGATAAAGATGAAAATATTAAGCAAAACAGAATCGCATTGCTATCAAAATTGAAAGAAAAATACGATCATTTTGCAGATTTTAGCAAGATATAATGATGATTTTGTGAATTGTTAAAATTTGTAAACAAATAGATAAAAACAGACAATTATTTTTTTCAGGAAACTTTAAAATTGTACAAAGGCAAAAGCTAAAAAGGTAGGAAAAGAAAATGTTAGAACGGTTTAAAAATTTAAAATTGGTTCAAAGGCTGAAAAATATTTCCGGTCCGCGTTTTCGTTGGTTGTCATTTAGTGCTAAAAATACTTTGGATAAATCAACAACCGATTACCTTGAAGCAATTAGCGGTGTAGAAGATTTGGGTGTGGCAAATTATGCCAAGGAGATGGAAATGTCTGTTAGAGAACAATTGAAAAAAGAATTCCCGGGAATTGAAAACAAAAAATCTTATGAATTAATTGTAGATGCAGTAATGCACAACCTTATGAAAAAAGAATTAAACCAAGAAGATTTGGATATAGAATAAGATTTAAACAGAATTTGAATAATAAATTCGTAATATTATATCCCGAAAAAAATTTTTTCGGGATTTTTTTTCTATTAAATAAATCCGGTAACGAACGTAACGACCTAACCTCTTATTGTCCTAAAGTGAGTGGTTCGTT
>CAMNNA010000044.1 GCA_946545285.1 uncultured cyanobacterium
GAATATTTTAAATATATTATTTTATTAAATAAAACCCTTATTCAAATCTAAACCCATCAGACTTCATTCTGTCAACAACTTCTTGAAGCTTTTCATCAGAACATACATAGGATATTCGGAAAAATCCATTTCCGCTTTTACCGAATGCACTACCCGGCACCATTACTATTCCGGATTTTTCAAGTAATTCTTCACAGAATTTAAAATCATCACCATTGTATCTTGGCGGTACAGGAAGCCATAAATAAAACGTTGTCTTTGGTAATTGTTCATCATCTATCACCCAGCCAAGTTCTTTTAGCCCTTTAACGATAATTGATTGCTTTTTTTTGTACGCAGCATTTGATTTATCAATAAAATCGTTACCTGATTTATCAGTCATTAAAAATGCACAAGCCTTCTGCAAAGCCTTGAATATTCCGTTATCAATACTTGATTTACCTTTAGCAAATCTTGAAACAACTTCACTATTTCCGCAAATCCATCCCAATCTCCAACCTGTAAGTGCGTAAGTTTTTGATAATGAATAAAATTCAACAGCAATATCTTTTGCTCCTGAAATCTCAAATACGCTGAATGGTTTTTGACTTTCATCATAATATAAATCGCAATACGCAGCATCAGACATCAACAAGATTTGGTGTTTTTTGCAAAATTCTACAACAGATTTAACATATTCAATATCAGCCGTAACACCCAATGGATTACTAGGATAATTGATAATTAAAGCTTTGATTTTTTTTGGATCAAACCCATCAGATTGGAGTTTTGTCAATAAAAGCTCCATGTCCGGTTGATAATTATTTTCTTTTGTTAACGGAACAGGATAAGCATAACCGCCGGAACATTTAATCATTTGAGAATAAGACGCATACCCCGGATCCGGAATAAGAATAATATCCTTTTCTTTATCATCTTCATTAGGAGTACAAATAAATCTGATTAAATTAGCCAATCCTTCTTTAGAACCCAAAATCGAACAAACCTCTTTATCAGGATCTAAATTCACCCCAAAACGCTCTTTCATTCTATAACAAATAGCATCTCTAAAATATTTTTCGCCTTTGGTTACAGAATATGTATGAATATTATCTTCTGTTAAATATTCTTTTAATTTATCAATCAAAATATCAGAAGGCGGGCATGTCGGAGCGCCCATTGAAAGTGCAATAGGCGCTCTGTTTTTTGCAGTTAACTTATCTTTTAATAGCGCCGTTTTTTCTTTTATTTTTACCATAATATAGGTATCCAGCGCCATTATATCACTATTAAATAACTTTTCCATTTGCATAATCTTATATTTTCCTTTACTTATTAATTTAATTTACGCCTTCATTTGCATAGGACCATCTAAAGATGCCGTTACAAACTGTTTTGTGTACGGAGTATCCTGCTGAAGCATTTGAGTGGGAGTTCCCTCAAATACAATTTTTCCGTTATAAAGCATTATAACCCGATCCGCCGTTCTTGTGATTGTTGACATTTGGTGCGTAACAACAATTGAAGCAGCATTTAATTCATTTCTTAGCCTTACAATATAATCTTCGATTAATGTAGAAGACATAGGATCTAACCCTGCAGTAGGCTCATCATACAAAATTGAATTCGGCTCAGTAACGATTGCCCTTGCAAAGCTGACCCGTTTTTGCATACCGCCTGACAATTCAGACGGGAATTTGTTTTCTATTCCTTTTAAACCAACTAATTCAAGTTTTTGTGCAACAATTTCTTTCAAATCTTCTTTTGAATATTTATGTTTTAATTCTTTTCTTTCTTGAAGCGCAAAAGATATATTATCAAATACATTTAACGAATCAAACAAAGCAGAGTACTGAAAAACCATCGCAATATCACCTTCTGATGTAATAATTTCACCGCTATCATAAGGAATAAGCCCTGATATCAGTTTTAGAACCGTACTTTTACCGGAACCGGAAAACCCGACTATAGCAAGAACTTCTCCGTCATCAACCTTAAATGATATATTATCAATGATTTTCTTATCTTCAAATGATTTAACTAAATTACGAACTTCAATACTCATAACTTATTTTTAGCACAAATATTACCAAAAAGAAAATATCAAAATATTAAATTTGGAAACACCATTATTTGAATAGAGGATTTTATAAAACAGAAATCCGCAGTACAAAATTTAGCATAATACTTATTGTATTAGCTTTATTATTCATCTGCAACACAAAAAGCTCCCCAGGAATTCTGTCTACCAGTATCATTGTTAATTTGTGCTCCTTCAATAGTTGATGTGCCATATCTTTCTTGAGGATAAACTGTAAAATTGCATGCAGAAGTTTTGGACCTACCATAACCATCGCAAAACATAGTAGAAGAACCGCCGCCATAGACAGAATATAACAACTGCATATTTTGCGGAAGTTGTGCGATAGCACTTGTATCATGTGTCCAATTACTATTGTCAAAATTTTCTCCAAATATATCTTTCATAAATTCTATTATTTCTGTATCCTTAGGCAACCTCATACCTTGTGCAGAACAATTTATTAATGATGCCAACCAAAAATCTTTATCCATACATTCAAATCTTGATGTATCACCTAAATTAAGATCCGTATTTAGTTTTATAGTTTTCCCTCTTGAGCCAAACAGACCGCTTTCGTCAACATATTCTTTGCTATTTACAATATTTGAACATGCACTTCCTGCGCTTTTAGCTTGTTCAATAGATGGCACATACATGCCTGTAAAACAAGCATTGGAACTTGTTTTAAACCAGCAAGTTCTACCTCCATATCCATTTGCATTAAATGGAATAACATCTACACCATACTTGTTTGGTCCAGATGCTCCATTTATGTCATAAACACCAACTATACATTGTGATGTCGGCCCTTTACCAGTCAATTTGTCTACTTCGTATGTCGAATCAGGATCAAACATAGGACATTCGGTATTATAAGTCATAAGCATTGGAACACCATTCCCAAAAATTACTCCCATGACATCACCATAATTGTCTCCTTCTACTTGAAAAGTAGGTCCTCCTTGAGTTTGTGTTGTTATATCAATTGGAATAATTTCACCATCTTTTTCAACTTTAATTTCACCATATGGCCAACAGTTTCTTAAATTATTTTTGTTACACGTAGCAATAATTTTCATATATTTTGATAATTCTTCAAGAAATTCTTGAGTTGTTGAATATTGTTTTAACAAAGCTCCGTTTATTTGCATGCCTTCTGAGCCTTTGTTAATTTTGCGGTTGATCACTTGGATTTGACGTTCGACCACTTTGTTGTGAATATTTGAAATCAATGTCGGAAGTGTTAATGCTGCGACGACTCCAATTGCACCTAATACTATCAGGATTTCCGCTAAAGTAAAACCTTTTTTAAAATTTTTATCCATATAATACCTCTTGAATTCATTATAACACAATATTTACTTCAAATCAATATTTAACTAAATAATTGGTCATATATTTTTACAATTACTGATATTATAACTAAGAGGTTAGAATGCTTGATAAGAAATTGTTGGGAAACAAATTAAAAATCGCGCGAGTGAAAAAAAATTTATCGCAATATGATTTAGAAAATCTTGCAGATGTCGACCAAAGATTAATAACAAGGTACGAAAACGGCAAATGCTACCCAAAACTTGATGCTTTTGTTAAATTGATTAAAATATTAGAAATTGATGCTAACGAAATTTTAGAACAGAAAAACAACCTGAAGTCTCCCTATTCCAATATTATGCAAAAAATATCTTTTCTTTCAGCCAAACAGTTGAATTTTATTGAACTTGTTGTAGATAATCTTACCAAAAGTGGTTTAAAATAATTTAAAAGAAAAATAAAACTGCAAATACCATATCCCAAATTACAATGGAAATAAAAGACCAAACAACAGCTTTAGTAGTTGCAATCCCAACACCTTTAGCTCCGCCTGATGCGAAATATCCCCAAGTACAGCTTATTAAAGCGATTGACCCGCCAAATACAGCCGATTTAAAAAGACTTACCCACAAATCTTTCATATGTAATCCCAACAACGCAGAATCAAAATATGCACGATAAGTCAATCCCGCAAACCCTTTTGATGCGGCAGCACCGAGTAATACCCCAACAAAAGAAGCCAATATAACAACAAGCGGCATCATTATAATTCCTGATAAAACCCGCGGGACAAAAAGATAACTAACAGAATCAACTCCTAAAACATCAATTGCATCGACTTGTTCTGTTACTCTCATTGTTGCAAGTTCAGAGGCCAAAGATGATCCAATCATTGAAATTATGGCAAAACCTGACATTATTGCACCAACTTCTCGCACAATTAAAATCGTCATCAACATTCCAATAAAATTACCTCCACCTTGTTTCACCATTTCCAAAGCAACCTGAGAGGCCACAATTATTGAAGTCATGCCCACAATTGACAATGTTATAGGCAAAGAGCTTACCCCAAACCTGTCACATTGATATATCAATTCTTTTGGAGAAATCGAACAGGTTAAAACACTTTTCAAAACCCTTAACCCAACCTGCGCAATTTGTCCGATCATAGATAAAACACCAATCAAAAATCGGACCATTTCGCGATAAATTCTATAGGTCGCAGACATTCTAAAGTATCTAAACAAGTCTTCCATAAAAAAATTATAGCAGAAAAATTAAACTTTTAAACAATTTTATTCAACAACAATTGCTTTAACAATATTATAAAGTATTTCAAGTTTCACATTATTATGAGCAATTATATCAACATTATTTTTAATCTCATCAACAAGCTCATTTGAAGGTTTTAGATGATTAATCGCAAACAAATCCTGCGGGGTAGTATTCAAAGCTTTAATTAACTTATCAAGAGTTTCCGCCGTAACAAAATTTTCACCGATTTCAATTCCACTCATTGTTCTTTGAGAAACATCAATCATTTCGGCAAGTTGTTCCTGCGTAAGTCCGCGATTTATACGCATTCTTTTAATTTTTTGACCAAGTTCTTTTTTTATGCCCATAAAAACCTATAGTAAGTTTAATTTCATAAATCATTAGAAATATGCTATTAAAAGTATTTTATATTAACTTTTGTAAACCTGAAATGATATGATATACCTATATTTTAGATTTTTAGAAGTTAAATTTCATAAAATTTAGCAATTTTTAAACTCAAAAAAACTTTATATCCATGTAAGTGATAAGTGATGTTGCAGCACAAATCATGAGGTATATATTAAGAAAGGAGATTAAAAATGGCACAAGACGGCTACACTAAAATTGGAGGAGTATCAATCCCTAAGGACCAAATTGCATCTTCTACCTTTGCAATAGATGCACAAACCGGAAAAAAGAAACATATAATTGTTTTCAAAAACGGAACAAAAGTGGCCTATGAAGGCGCCCGCAATAATCAAAGCGGACTCCTAAGCTCGGAAAATATTGGTTCTGGTCCAAATTTATTCAATTCTACCAGTGCTTGGGGTATAATGGGTTTAGAAATAAAAGGAACGGATTTGCCTGATAATATCGACGTAAAAGATTCAACAGTTGCAGGAATTGATGTACGTGGTGGAGGTAAAGATAGTGTGTATATTAGAAATTCCTCCCATGATATGTTAGGCAAAGAGTTCCTTCGTAACGATAAGCGATATCAAGGACCACCAACAGGAACTGTAAGATCTGATAGTAATGATAATTTTGAAAGTGCTAATTCTAATGTTCATAACATTAAATATTAACCGATTTAAAAAAAAAGAACCAACCAAATGGTTGGTTCTTTTGTATTGACTAACGTTTGCTGAATTGGAATCTCTTACGAGCTCTTTTTCTACCGTATTTTTTACGTTCTTTTACACGTGGGTCACGAGTTAAAAGACCTTCTACTTTCAATACGTTTCTGAATTCTTCGTTTGATTTTACCAATGCTCTTGAAATACCGTGTCTGATCGCTCCGCATTGAGCAACTACACCGCCGCCTACTGCTTTTACTCTGACATCATATCTGTCTTGAGTTTCAGTTAATACCAGCGGTCTGTATACTAACATTTCAATTGCAGGTCTGTTTCCGATATAATTTTTTAAAGTTTTACCGTTAACAAATATTCTGCCTTTTCCTTTTACCAATTTTACAACGGCAACTGAAGTCTTTCTTCTGCCTGTAGCCATAATAATATCTTTATCTGCCATTATTTAGTCTCCTTTGGTAATACTTCAGGTTTTTGTGCTTCGTGCGGGTGATTTGGACCGACATATACTTTTAATTTATTAAACTGTTCAGCACCCAAAGTGTTATGCTGTAACATACCGCGAACCGCATGTTCTATAACGATTCTTGGGTCTTTTTCCATAACTTCTTTAAATGACGCTGTTTTCAATCCACCCGGATAACCTGTGTGGTGTAAATAAATTTTATCTGTTTCTTTTTTACCTGTAACAATAACTTTTTCAGCGTTAATAACGATTACAAAATCACCTGTATCAACGTGAGGAGTATATTGCGGTTTATTTTTACCTCTTAAAATATTGGCAGCTCTAACAGCAAGACGACCCAATGTTTCGCCTTCCGCGTCAATTACATACCATTTTCTTTCTACTTCAAGAGGTTTTGCTGAATATGTTTTCATATTGCATTTTCTCCGTTTATCTTTTAATACATTACTTCTACTAATGTCAATCCGTAAGGACTGACTGTTGCGCCCGCCTTTCGGCGATCGCGTGAATCCAGTACATTTTTCATATGTTCTGAATTCAGATTATGTCCTTCTATTTCTAAAAGGGTACCGACAATAGTTCTTACCATATTGTATAAAAAACGATTTCCAACAATATCAATAAAAACTTTATCCTGAGTCTTTTTGATATTTGCACTATATATCGTACAAATTGTGCTTGGGTTTAGCGTTCCGGAACTTTTAAAACTTGAAAAATCATGTTCTCCAAGTAAATAATTTAAAGAATTCTGCATTCTTTCAATATTTATCTCAAACTTCACCCTCATCAAATCACCGTCAAACGCATTTTTGATTTTTCTGCTTATAAATTCAAATCTGTAATGACGCTTTTTAGCGCTTTTTTGAGCATGAAAATCCGATTCAACAATTTTCAATTCACTGACTGAAATATCTTTTGGTAAAATTTCATTTATCTGATAAAGAAACTTTGAAGCAACAATTGTTTCCTCGCAATCAAAATGAACAACTTGACCTAAAGCATTAACTCCTTTGTCAGTTCGTCCGGAAAAGACCGTTCTAACTTGTCGGTTTTTATTTTCAATTACCTTCCCGCCTGCGCAATCAGAGATTGCTTCGCTCCCTTCGCTTACGCTTTGGTCGCAACGGCGGTTTCGTAGTGTTTCGCCCTGCCCGCCTTGCTCTTGCAAGTCGGCTCCGGCTCCACACCGTTTTGTATTTATCAATGTACTGAGTGCTTTTTCAAGTTCACCTTGTATAGTCGGCTCTTTTATCGGTTCGCCATTTTGAAACTGAATCTGGCTGCCTGAATAATTTTTACCAATATACTGAACTTTCAAAGCATAACGCATTTTGAAACTACACCAATTGAATTAATGCCATTTCTGCTGCGTCGCCGCGTCTTGGCGGTAAATGATAAATTCTTGTATAACCGCCGTTTTTATCGGTATATTTTTTACCGATAATTACAAATAACTTTCTCAAAACTGTTTGAGATGTAAGTTTTTTGTCTTTTGATGGTTCATCGAAAACTTCTCCGCTTGTCATATCCATATATTTACCTGTTTCTTTGTTGTAAATATATTTTGCAGCGTTGCGGATAGAGTTCAAATCACCTTTTTTAGCTAATGAAATAACTTTTTCTGCATAAGGTTTTAAGGCTTTTGCACGAGTTAAAGTTGTAGTTATTTCACCGTGAACAAAAAGTTCTGTAGCCAAAGAGCGCAACAAGGCTTTTCTTTGGTCTTGCGCTTTCCCCAGCGTATGTTTTTTAGTTTGGTGTCTCATTGTTCTTTTCCTTTATTGTTATTTATATATAGTGAGGGATTAACCCCACCATACATTTCTACTATTATCCAATTAAATCTTCATCTTCAATCGGATTTGGAGCTAAATCCAATCCAAAATGGTGAAGTCTTTCAATTACTTCATCAGAAGATTTTTTACCGAAGTTTTTAATATTCAATAAATCATGTTCTGATTTTTTTAATAATTCAGACATTGAATTTATGCTTGCTCTTTTTAAGCAATTATAAGCTCTTACAGACAATTCTAATTCTTCAATTGTCATTTTTACTGAATCTTCATCTTCATCAGCAGATTCAGATACTGCCGGAATAGCAACTGAAGATGTTTGACCTGTAACTGAAGCTATTTGCATAAAGTATTCAATCAATAAATTTGATGCCTGACTTAATGCATTTTGAACATCAACAGACCCGTTTGACCAAATTTCCAATGTCAATTTGTCAAAATCCAATGCATCCCCGACACGAGTGTTTTCAACATTATATTTTACACGTTTGATAGGCATAAATGTAGCATCAATAGGTAAAACATCAATTGAGACATCTTTCGCATCTCTAGGTACATCATTAGGAACATAACCTTTTCCGGTTTCAACAATAACATCAGCGTGGAAAGAACCACCTTCAGCTACTGTACAAATTAACCAGTCAGGGTTAACAACCTTTACACCTGCAGGCAATTGAATATCACTTGCCAATACAGGTCCCGGTCTGTCAATATCTATTCTTAAATGCTGAGCTTCTTTCGATTCGGTTTTAACAACCAAGCCTTTTAAGTTTAAGATAACGTCAATAACGTCTTCCAAAACCCCAGGAATAGCTGTGTATTCGTGAGTAATACTTTCAATTCTTGCGCTTGTAACGGCAGTACCTTCAAGACTTGATAATAATACACGTCTTAAAGCATTACCGATTGTAGTTCCGAATCCGCGTTCCAACGGCTCAATTACAAATTTACCGTATTGTGAACCATCTGAACTTGTAGCTGTATCTACACATTTAATTTTTAAATCCATTATTTTTTTCTCCTAGTTAAATTCTTGTGCCAAATTTGCTATTTATTTTAAGCTTTGTGCTTACCTACACTTACTTAGAATAGAATTCGATTACAAGTTGTTCTTTTAATTCAGGATCCAACTCTTCTCTTTCCGGAATTCTGTCAAATGTAATTTTTAATGCATCTTTATCAATGGTCATCCACGCAGGAGCGCAAGCCATATCGATCATTCCGATTACATTTTGTAAGTATGAAGCACTTCTTGATTTAACTGTGATGACATCCCCTGCTTTTACTAAATATGAAGGAATATCAACTTTTTTACCGTTAACAAGAACGTGTCCGTGATTTACAATTTGTCTTGTTTGTTTACGAGTAATACCGAACCCTGCTCTGAATAAAATATTATCCAATCTTGATTCTAACAACTGTAAAAGAATTGTACCGGTTACACCTTTTCTTCTTTCAGCTTCTTCATAATATCTTACAAATTGTTTTTCACTTACTAAATAAGTTAATCTGATTTTTTGTTTTTCTTTTAAGTGAAGTGCATATTCAGAAAGTTTTTTTCTAACAGCGCCATGTTGACCGGAAGCTGTTTGTCTCATAGAAGAAGTCAACTTTCTGTTTGATAAATCTTTTACTCCGTGGTTACGGAATAATTTGTTTGATGGTCCTGTGTATTTTGACATTATTTTCTCCTTTTCTTTTTTGGCGAGGCATCTATGGTTTGCGGATGGACTAAATCCTCAAGCCCTCGCTGTTACTTACTTTATCCGCCGGTGCAATCAAAGATTGCTTCGTTCGATTCATTTCATTCTACTCACAACGGCGGTAATATAATGTTTCGAGCCCTGCTTGTTCTGTCAACTCGAACCGACACCGGCTCACGCAGATTATACTCTACGTTTTTTAGGAGGTCTGCACCCGTTATGAGGAATAGGTGTAACATCCTTGATTAAAGTGATTTCCAAACCTGCAGCCTGAATAGCTCTGATAGCTGTTTCACGACCTGATCCGGGTCCTTTAATGTAAACTTCAACTTTTTTCATACCTTGGTCAATTGACTTTTTAGCAACCAATTCAGCAGCAGATTGAGCAGCGAACGGAGTTCCTTTTCTTGCTCCTTTAAAACCTGATGCACCCGCAGTTGCCCAAGCAATAGCATTACCTTGAGTATCTGTTGAAGTAACAATTGTATTGTTGAATGTAGATTGAATATGTACTACACCTTGCAATACGTTTTTCTTTTCTTTTTTCTTTGTTGTTCTTGGTCTTGCCATTTTTGTTTTCCTTTATGTTTTACTATTATTTGTATTTTTAGTTTAATAAGTTTGATAAGTTTGTTCCGGATATTGTTTTTTGTAACCTGTTCGGATTAAGTAATTTTTAATATTCACTTAAAGAACTTATCCTACTTATCTATGTTACCTATTTCTTACCTGCAATAGGTCCGCCTTTTTTACCGCGTTGAGTTCTTGCGTTAGTTTTTGTTCTTTGACCTCTGCAAGGAAGTTTACGCTTATGACGAAGTCCTCTGTAAGAACCGATTTCTTGCAAACGTTTGATATTCATAGCAACGTCACGTCTCAAATCACCTTCAATGTGATAGTTTGACAATTCGTTACGTAATAATTTGATATCTTCATCTGTCAAATCGTCTGTTCTTAAATCAGGTGAAATACCTGTAGCAGCTAATATTTTCTTAGCTCTTGTAGGCCCTATACCGTATATATAGGTCAATGCTATTTCCATTCTTTTGTTACGAGGTAGGTCTACCCCTACTAATCTTGCCATTTGTTTTATTCTCCTTGTTTAAATTACCTTTGTATCGAAAGTCGTTAAGTCTATAGAACGTTAGGTCGTTAAGCACTTATAGGTTATTTGATTGTAATGAACTTAAAGACCTCGCGTCTTATCATACTTACGACTTATTGCTTACCCTTGTCTTTGTTTATGTTTAGGGTTTTCGCAAATAACGGCAATTCTGCCTTTTCTTTTGATACATTTGCATTTGTCGCAAATTTTCTTTACTGATGATCTTACTTTCATTTTTCTTTTCCTTTATATTTTTTGTGAGATGTACATTTTTAAGTTTGATAAGTTTGATAGGTAGGATAAGTTTGTTTTGTTTTTATTTAACTTAAACCGGTTTGACAAATTATCCATCTGTTACTTCAATCTGAAGGTTATTCGACCTTTTGTTAAATCATAAGGAGTCATTTCAACTCTTACCCTGTCACCGGGCAGAATTCTTATGAAATTTTTTCTGATTTTTCCTGAAATATGCGCCAATATCTCATGTTCGTTTTCTAATTTAACTTTGAACATAGCATTTGGCATGGATTCAATAATCGTTCCTTCAAACTCTATTACGTCTTTTGCCATATTTTCCTCATTGTTCGGCTTGTAAATTACGGCTAAAACTTTAGCCTTTTTTAATCATAAATGCTGAAAATCTATTTGCAAGCAGTTAGAAATCGTGTTTAATAAAGATTTTAGCATGATTTAATTATTTTGTTTAAGTAAAAATACCACACAACTAATATTATTAATAAAATCGTAAAAACTTTATCTGTATTTAATGTAAAAGGATTTTGTAAATTTTTATTAAGATTTCTAATATGTTGTATTTTTATATAAATAATGTATTGATAGAAAGTGAATAGTGAGTAGTGAGTGGTGAAATGCGTGAGCCGGTGTGGAGTGCCGGGTTGACCCGCGGTCAGCGGGGCAAGCAGGGCACGAAACATAATATGACCGCCGTTGTGACGGAGGCGAGAGCCGAAGGAACGGACAAATCTTTGATTTGACAGGCGGGAAAAGTGGTGAGTGGTTCGTTACAGAT
>CAMNNA010000045.1 GCA_946545285.1 uncultured cyanobacterium
TTGGAAGTGCTGATAAAATTACCGATAAATTCGATTTCGTTGTCGCAAATATTTTGCATTTTGTACTGGCTGAAATTATGGGTGATTTGAAAAATATTATGAATGACGGCGGATTGATGTCTTTGAGCGGAATTTTAGATGAGAAAAAGCAAATGGTATTAGATGCCATTGAAAAAGAAAAACTTGAAATAATAGAAGAAATAAAACAAGATCAGTGGACATCATTTGTAGTAAAAAAAGTGAGTGAGGTTAATTAAGTGAATAAAGTTGCAATAATTATACCGGCAAGGTACGGATCTTCAAGATTAGAAGGTAAACCATTAATTGAAGTCGGAGGAAAACCGATTATACAGTGGGTTTATGAAAAAGCAAAAGCATCAAAATTTGCGGATATGGTTATTGTTGCAACGGACGATCAACGAATATTTGATTGTGTGAAAAGTTTCGGCGGGGAAGTCGAAATGACATCTGTCAATCATAAATGCGGATCAGACAGAATTATGGAAGTTGTTTCCCGTCATCCTGAAATTGGTTTTATTTGTAACCTTCAAGGAGATGAACCTTTGATAAAATCAGAAAGTATTGATTCTGTTATTCAAAATGTAAAAGAAGATGATTTGGCTGATATTTCGACTTTAATTAGGCCGATTACACCTGATGAAGCCCAAAATCCTAATCTTGTAAAATGTGTTATTGATAAAAACGGATTTGCACTTTACTTTTCAAGATCTATAATTCCGTTTGAAAGAAATCAAGGAATTGCTCAATTCTACGGCCATTTAGGAATTTACGGATATAAAAGAAAAGCCTTAGAATCAATGACGACTCTAGATCAAACTCCACTGGAAAAAACAGAAAGTCTTGAACAACTTCGCGCCTTAGAAAACGGAATGAAGATAAAAACTTCAATCGTTAACTTTGTCCCTGTCGGAATTGATACAAAAGAAGATGTTGAAAAATTTAAAAATATAATATTATCAAATTCTTCTATTTAGATTTATTTTTTTCTAAATCTCGAACTTTTGCCTCTAATATCGCTGCTATTTCATTGTATGTTTCCTTATTAATAGTTGCAGCGGTTTTTGTTTTATTATTGTAGTAAACAATATTTCCATTAGGACTTACCAAGTAGTCGTATGCATCTCTGTTTATATTATTTTCACCTTCAAATGAAATTTCTTTCATTTTTCCATCTTTATCTGTAATAAATGTACCAATAAGTATTTTCTTAGAGTCTTTTATCGCGTATGCTGTATAACATTTTTCGGTATTTATCGGAGAGCTTGGTTGTATAAGTAAATGTTCTTTATTATTTTCGATCTTTATTTTCATAGCATCAAACCCTAATTCTGCATTAGATTTTGGTTTTGGAGTAGTTGCCGGTTTCGCACCTTCTGTCGGTTTTGCAGCTACTTTTGGTTTTGCAGCAGGAGCTTGTTTTGCGACCTGTGTCGGTTTTGCCGGTGCTGTTGGTTTTGCAGCCGGAGCTTGTTTTGCAACTTGTGTCGGTTTTGCTGGTGCTGTTGGTTTTGCAGCAGAAGCTTGTTTTGCAACCTGTGCCGGTTTTGCCGGTGCTGTTGGTTTTGCAGCAGGAGCATTCGTATTACTATTTCCAAACGTAAATGTGAATGTTTCAGGTTTTTTAAACTCAAAAAAGCTGATTGGTTTTGATTTATTCACTGTTGTGGCTGTAGTTAAACCTTGAGTATTTGTATTTTGTTTTTTCCCTGTTGCAACACTTTTTGTATTCGTTGCAGTGGTTGTTTTTTCTGCTTTATTATTCTGTGCAGCCTTTTTATTAATTCTTGGAAGATAAATTTCATCTTTCGGCTTTAAGCTGTTAAGTTTTTCGATAGATTCAAACTCGTTGACTTTAGCAACTTGATACATATAATTTGTCAATTCGGTATTTCCGGCGTTTGGACCTAATTTTTCTTTTGCTATATTCCATATACGATCACCTTTTTTAATGACTCGTTTTTCTCCTTTTTCAACATTTGGCATACTTGCCAGTCTTGAATTAAAATAAGCCCGTTCTTTTTTTGTAACTTTTGAAACCATGTATTTTTCTCCTAATAATTTCCCGTACATAGATTTAAAAAATTTTTGTTTGCAGAAATTGCTTTTTTTTTACAAATTTTTACAAATTATTTTTTATTTTAAAAGTATAATGTTTTTATCGCATAATAAAAAAAAGAAAGGACAGAAATGAAAAAGATTTTTAAAATTTTAGTATTAGGATTCTTATTTGTTATGGCAAATTCAGGAGTCGTCTCAGCAGAAATCACAAAGAATTTTTACGGTTATCAAGTCAAAAATGTTAACGTCAGAGATCTTGTTTCAAGAATTGACAATGCTATTAATGCATATCGCGGGGTTGACAAATTTAAACCGTTGGAAAATGTACACAATGCTTATATATATTCTGATGCAAATTCCAGTTATTTTGTAAGATTATATCCGTCTAATCAAAATACAAATATTTATGTTGTTTCAAATGAAAAATACGACGTAGAAAGAAATGAATTAACTGATTTATTATACAGAGGGGGCTATAAATACACAAAATTAGAAGATGATGATGCCTTAAAAGAGTATAAATTCGATTTCTATACTTTAGCAAGAAAACAAGAATTAGGAAATTTCTATATTTCACCTGATTTAGTTAAACCGCTGAAAACAGGAATGAAAAAATTGAATAACAATATGGCTAAAAATAATAAAAAAACATCAGTATTTCCGTATACTCCTGACACAGACCCAATTGATTTGGATTGTGTTGATACAACAACTTATTATGACAGAAATGCAAGAATTTATATTGTTCAAAAAGAGTACCGTTTAAAACAAAAAGAAAACAAGTATGTTCATGCCTTTGAATATGTCTTATCTAATAAAAATAATTTAAAAGCAACAGTTACTGCAACCAGCGAAAGACTTGCTGCATTAAAAGACGTAACAACAGAATCATTCGTTGATTTAGACAGACTTGATTTGATTGATACTGTCGGTACATTCCCGCCGGTATTAGTTTTAACCGCAGGTACATCAGCGTTATTAAGTGTTCCTAACTGGGTTAGATTAGCAAGAATTACGGCAGAATCAAAAAGATTTTCTAACGCTTTACCTGAAAATTATGAATTAAAAGCGCAGTCTGATATGAGAATTTTGGTTTTGAAATATAAAGATGATCCAAAACCTCTCAATTTTAATATTAAATTTGCGGACGGAACAGTACATAATATTACATTCTAATAGCCAAATAAATATTTACTTAATATAAAAACAGAGTGCAGTCGTTTGCACTCTGTTTTTTTAATTATTTTTTATATAATTATTTATCAACATCAAAATCAAAATATGTATCCGGATATGGTTCATTTTCTAATGTAAAGTGCCACCATTCAGAATCTATTCCTTTAAATCCTGCTTTAATCATTGCATCATGCAATATTTTTCTGTTTTTCTTTTGTTCCTTTGTTAGTTTTTTGTAATCAGGATGAGAAATTTCTGAAAATAAATCAAAAGTTCCTCCCATATCGACAAAAGAACCGTCTTTTTTAATCAACGTTAAATCAACCGTTGAACCTCTTGTATGACCTGATTTTTCCATTATATATTGACCTTTTAGCAGATCTGATTTTTTAAGTTTCGGATAAAAAGATTTATCACCGTCATCATTAGGGTTATTTATCCATTCTACAAAGTTATCAACCGCTTTTTGTGGTCGGTATGTATCCCAAATAAGCAGCCTGTATCCTTGTTTTCTCAAATCATCTGCTGCTATTGATAATGCATTTGCGCCTTCTTTTGTCATATAAATTATCGGAGCTTTATAGCCATTTATTTTATTTCCTGTGAAATTATTTGATGAGTAATACCTTACATCATAAGCAGCATCATCTATTACAGTATAAATCGGAACAAAGTCACTCTTGTCATACGAAACTTCTGAGGCTGTTGAGATTGCGGCGAAACTAAAAATCACCAATGATGTTAACAATATTCTTTTCATTTTTCCCCTTCCTTATTTAGCAAAATAATTGATTTTTAACCGTAATTATTATTGCACAAAAATAGCTTTTACAAAAACATCCCCTTACATTTTGCAAGGGGATGTTTGTTCTTCTTTTTCCTTAAATTGTTCCTATTTATTCCTTATTGATTTTCCAACGTTATGCGATAAAATTTGTCCCGAATCGATTTGCGCCTTGAAAAAACGACTGTTTCATCATTTCGGTTAAGGTCTTTTTTATCACTCTTTTTTCGTTTAATTTTACGTTACTGATTGCTTCTTTTGTTTCTTTATATGTATTTGTAACCGCATCAGAAAATAACAGCATAGTAGCCATGTTTTTATCCTCTCTTCTTTTAAAAATTATTCTTTTTCTTTATTTATCTCTTACATTTATATAAAAAATTTTGCTAAAAAATTATTGCCTTTTTATTTACTATTTATATATTTTTGTTACATAAGTTTACAATTCAAGAAAAAGATTAAAGATAAACCCCCTATCTGCCGAATAAAAGGATAACGGAAACTAATGAAAGGATTTTGGCAAAGATGGGGTTATCATCAAACGCAAGATTATTATCACTCACAGCACGAATAACTTCTAATGAATATGAAGCACAAAAGATTTCTAATGCCAAAATGCGTCTTGCTATTCAATCTCAGCAAGCCAGTGAAGATTATATCAAAGCACTGAATTCTCGCAAAATGGTCTTAACCGGATATAATTCTGACGGAACTGAAATGAATTATGATTTAACTCCGAATTTATTATATCAATTTGGTGATGGTAAAAATCAATATATGCTTGCAAATATTCACGGTCAAGCACTTGTCGGAATCGAAGATTCTGAAATTTTCCAATCATGTGATAATCTTGATGAATTTTTAGCTCATTACGGGATTACAAAAAACTGGAAAACTGATGCTTTAACTAAATCTGCAAATCTTTTAAATAGTCAAGAATATCAAAAATATGTTGATGATTGGCAAGATTGTTTAAATGAAATTATGTATAAGACTACTTCTTGGAAATATAAAAAGAATACTTATACATATGACAGTAATAATGAATATGTTATAAATACTAGCTATGAAAGTTATACTAACGAGGATTCAGAGTTAGCATTTGAACATGAAAGATCTCTAAAAGAACAATCTTATTTGGCAACTAATGCAGAATATGTAAACGCTTATAATGATTTATTAAGCAGGGATGAAAAAACAGATTATTTAAAAAATAAAGTATCAGGTGCTTATGAAAATATGTTGGCAGAAAAACGTGATTATACAGAAAATTATTTAACATATGATTCTTGGGTTCAAATGAAGGCTAAAGAATTAAACAAGAGCGCATACGAAAATTATCAGAAGTATTTAACCGAAGCAGCAAGTTTCAATGCTGAAGTAGAACAAATGAATGGCATTGACAACTGTTTTGAATACTCCGATGCAACAAAAGCAAGATGGTATACTAATTTATGGTACAGATTAAACGGCGAATCTTCCGAAAAAAGCACTGCAGGAAGAAATGCTCAAAATTATCAAATTTTAGATAAAAATTTATCGGGCAGTTCAAGCTGGGTTCAAGACGCACTTGCACACGGAACTATTACCATTGAAAAAGCGCAATATCAAAAAACATCTGATGAAATACCTGATGAAAATAATCCTACAGTTTTGAATTTAAAAGGTATAAGCTGGATTTCAAAAATATCTTCTGCATGCTCAGATCTCCAAGAAGTTGATGATGAACAAGCTGCAGTAAAAGCACAAGCTGAATATGAATCTAAAACCGCAGAAATCGCTAATAAAGATCAAAAATATCAACTTAAACTAAAAAATCTTGAAACTGAACATACTTCTATGCTTCAGCAATATGAATCAATACAATCCGCGCTAAGCGCTGATATTAAACGTTCATTCAACGGATTTAATATTTAAAACAAGCTTATTTTCCCCTACTTTTATTTTTCCCTCCACTTTATGTTATAATAAAATGGAGGTTTTCATTATGAGAAAAATTACGTTAATCAACGGTGACGGAATCGGTCCGGAAATAACACAAAGTGTTGTTAAAATTATAAAAGCGTCAGGTTTAGAAATTGATTGGGATTTGCAAACCGCAGGATCAGATGTTATAGAAAAAGAAGGAACTCCGCTTCCTCAAAGAGTTTTGGATTCTGTTAAGAAAAACGGTGTTGCTCTAAAAGCCCCCGTAACAACTCCGATTGGCAAAGGTTTTCGCTCTGTTAATGTACAATTAAGAAAAGAACTTAATTTATATTCAAATTTGCGTCCTTGCAAAAATTTATCCGGTGTAAAAACTAAATTTGATAATGTAGATTTGGTCATTGTCAGAGAAAATACTCAAGACTTATACGCAGGAATAGAAGAACAAATTGATGAAAACACTGCTCATAGTATCAAAGTTATTACAAGACAAGCATCAGAAAAAATATGTAAATTTGCGTTTGATTATGCGGTAAAAAACGGCAGAAGTGAAGTTTGCTGCGTAACTAAAGCGAATATAATGAAATTGTCCGACGGTTTATTTTTAGATTCATACAGACATGTTGCAAAGGATTATCCGAATATAAAAACCCGTGAAATTCTTGTGGATAATCTTTGTATGCAATTGGTTCAGAATCCGGAGCAGTTTGATGTTTTGGTTTTGCCGAATTTGTACGGAGATATTGTATCTGATTTGTGCGCAGGATTAATCGGCGGACTTGGAGTCGCTCAAGGTGCAAATATCGGTGATAATTGCGCAGTATTTGAACCTGTTCATGGTTCGGCTCCCGATATTAAAGGTCAAAATCTCGCAAACCCGACAGCACTTTTACTTTCAGCTATTGAAATGCTTAAATATATTGATGAGTATTTTTACGCGGATAAAATCGAAAAAGCACTGTTTAAAACGCTTTCTGACGGATTTAAAACCAAAGACCTCGGCGGAAATTTAACAACAACCGAATTCACTGACAAAATAATTGAAAATTTGCCTTAAAAATTATTTTTGTATTTAGAATCTGCTATATAAAAAATTTATATACATCAATCTCTAATATTTCAGAAATTTTTATTATTGTTTTGACACTTGGTGTTCTTTTTCCACATTCAATTAAAGAAATATAATCGACCGAAATACCGGTCTTTTCAGCCAGTTTTTCTTGTGAATATCCTTTATTTTTCCTAAAGACTTTAATATTATTGTAAAGTTTATTTAACGTACTATTTGTCATACAAGAATTTTAGTAGTAGGATTAAATAAAAATAACTGACATATAGTACGGAGAAATAAATGAACAAAATAATTACACCCGAAGATCTTTATGAAGATTTTACAATGCTTTTTTGTATCTGTCTGCGCCGGATTGTTTAATTAAGCCTTTTAATTCCATTGTAGTCAAATTCATAAGCAGATCATCAAGGTTCATACCTGTTAAACTCAGCAATTCATCTATTCCTTTTTCTTCGACTTCGATATTTTTATAAATATTTTCTTCGTCAGGTGTCATTGTTGGTAAGGTTAATTGGACTTGAGATTCTTCTTTTTTAATTTCCCAGTTCAGCGCATTTAGGATATCGTCACTTTCTGTTATCATAGATGCACCGTTTTTTAATAATTTGTATATCCCCTGAGTATTTATATTAGAAATATCACCGGGCATACACATTAATTCTCGTCCTTGTTCTAAGGTTAAATTTGCACTGATAAGCGCTCCGCTTTTTAAGGATGCTTCAACCACCAAAGTTCCGAAGGATAATCCGGTTACAATTCTGTTTCGTTGCGGAAATCTGAATTTAATAGGTTCAAATGTCGGATAGTATTCGGTAATAACTGCACCGTATCCGTTTTCTATGTTTTCATATAAGTTTTTATTTTGGCTTGGATAAATATGATCAAGCCCGCTTGCGATTACACCTATAGTTTTTAAATTATTCTCAATCGCTGATGTATGAGCAACTGTGTCTATTCCGGATGCTAAACCTGAAACAATACAAATGTCAGTGTTCCCCAATCCTTTTATTAATTTTCGCAAATTATCCCTTGCACTTGTGCTGGCTTTTCTTGATCCGACAACTGCTAATGTCTTTTCTAAATTACAATCGAATAATTTCCCTTTGTAGTATAAAACAGCAGGAGGATTATCAATTTGTTTTAGCATATACGGATAATTCGCAGACTCAAGAGTCAGAAAATTTATTCCTCTTGATTCTACATCCGCAAAGCTTTTGTCTATATTAACCCTATCTCTTAACCTTAAAAAGTTTTCGCATTTTTTTACACTTAAACCATCTATCTTTTTTAAAGAATCCAAATCTGCGCCGAATGCTTTTTCAATATCGCCAAAATAATCCCAAAGTTGCTTGATAAACTTTGAATCTAACTGTTCGATTGAAGAAAATGCTATCCAATATTTTTCGTTCATGCGGATTCTTTCATGTTATTTATACGAGCAATCAGTTTTTCGATATTTTCTTTTTCTTGCGAATCAACATCCATATTTTTATAATCTTCGAAATATTCTATAGCATCATCAAAATCTTTCCGTGCCATAAAAAGAATTCCGGCTTTTTTATAAGCAGGCGCTAATTTATTATTACGTGCAATTGCTTTTAAAAAGTTTGATAAAGCTTTGTCAATCTCATCATTTGCCTGATAGGCTTCGCCTAAATAATAATAAATCCATTCGTTTTCATCTTTAAACTCTATGACATTTTCAAAATTTTCGATTGCGGAATCGTAATTTCCCAATTCAAAATAAACCCGACCCAAATCATAATATGCATCATAATTATTAGGTTGTTTATCTAAAATATATTCAAGTTCATCAATTGCTAAATCAAGTTTTGCATCTTCCATATAAAATCTTGCCAAATAATGTCTGAATATCAAATCATCAGGAAGCATATCAATAGCGTATGATAAAACATTAATACCTTGTGCAAATCTTTTTTGTTGATAATAGATATCTACAAGATTAATATAGCATTGAGCAATTTTAGGATTTAATTCAATGCATCGTAAATAATTTTTTTCCGCCTTATCAAAATTTTGAGTATTTGCATAGCACAACCCTAAATTATTATAAAGTTCTGCATTAGCAGTTTCAGTTTCAAGAACAGATGTAAATAAATCTATTGCCTTGTCAAAATCTTTATTTTTAAAACATTCCAGTGCTTTTTCAATTTTTTCGTTCGTCATAGTTTCCCTAATCTTTTTAATTATAGCCCGAGCGTAACGTTATCATCCGAACCTGAGCCGATATTTTTTATAATAGTGCGAGTATTGCCTTGAGCATCAAAGCTTTTTGGTTTCATAATCATTTTTATTCTATCGGCGTAAATAGTTCTTACCCCTTGAGTAATGCTTGAACGGCCAACAAAATAAACTTCATTCGGTTTTTGGGTTTTTGGATTTGGGTAAAGCGTAACCTTTGGACCGGCAGCATAATAATCCTGATACCAAATGCGAACATTTCCGCTTGCATTAAATATTGAGCGGTTCTGGTTATATTCTTGATGATTTGATTTTAATACTAATTTTGCACCGTCTTCCATAATAGCATTTGAAGTCGTATTTCCGTACGCGTTTAAGTTCCCTGTTGCGGTTTCGTATACAAATTTATCAGCAAAAGACTCATTTTTTTCTTGCTTTACGCGTGCATTACCGATTAAAACAAGTTTTTTCAAATCACCGTTTTTGTCGGTTGTAATTTGTGCTTTATCAGAAAAAGTTTCAATATCTTTATAAAGCATAGTTACAGCACCTTGCGCATCCATAACACCTGTTTTTGTGTTATATTCTTGGGAGTTTGCGTTAATGACAACTATAGGAGTTTTGCCTTCAAATACTATAGATTGAGTATCCCCTTCAGCTCTTACAATTTTTGTTATTAACGATACCTTTAATATATTTGCTTTAACTTCTCTTTTTTTATTTTTCTTAATTTCAAAAGCATAAGGCTTGTCATAAAAAGTTGCAACATCAAGCTGTTGATCTTCGGTTACATTCACATCCGCGCTGTCACCGACAACTTTCATATCATCAATGGTAACTTTAACATCCCCATTAAATTTAATTTTGTTTTCTTCTTCGTTATAATTTTGATTTTTAGACTCAATTATAAGATCCGAAGCCTGAACTCCAATTCCAAACGAAACAATAAGCGATAAAACAATTAACAGCTTTTTCATCTATTTTCTATCCTCATAAACTTTTGATACAGTATTTCCAATAATTTTAAAACTTTCGTAATCCGGACTGATAATAATTTTATCAGCGGTAGATAAAAGTTCTTTACCTTTTTTAATTTTAATATGTCCCTCACCAACAATAGGAGAGCTTGAATCTATCCAATGAAGTTTATCTGCATTAAGAGTAATACCGTCTTTTAAAACTATATAAGTATTTTCATAAAGAATTATATCGTGTTTTTTAGAATCGTAAGTTCCCTTCGAAGACTCCAAACTCATAGTGACTTCATTATCTTTATAGAAATTGCCGGTAACATCATTTAATTGAGCAATTCCGTTTGAACTGTTCCAGTTTCCGGTTTCTCCATATATTTCCCAATATTTAACATCATCTTTAGTTTCTGTTAATATAACCCCTTGGACAACTGCCTGCTGACTATCGGCTTGATTTGATTTTTGCATATTGCGGTTAAAATCTCTTGTGATAAGACTTGCAGTGATAAAAGCCCATGCTAAAACCCCGACAAAAGCCAATCCTATTCCCGCATATAATCTTTTTTTCTTAGTTATGTCTTTGAGATTCATATATAAAATATTAGCACAAAATATTTTTATTTGGAAATATTACCGATTGAGAGAATAATTTGTTATACATTACGGGGATTATTTTTTAGATTGGCGCGGATAAAATCTGTGTATACGATACTTATGGAGTGAATAAAAAATGTTTATTGGAAATAGTTGTAATGATTGCAATAGATACAATCGTTTGGAAATGAAAAATATTGATCAAAATCTTTTACCTTGGCTTGAAGATGTAATTGATGAAAACAATTGCAGAATTGAGAGAAAAGAATGGAAAAGTAAATATAACAGTTATGTTGTTTACGATTATGAGCCTTTTTGTACGGAAGGCTTTGAAATTAATCTTGTTATCACATCTTGTGAAAATTCATATTTAAACTTCATAAAATACCTTTATGACGAAAAAATCAGCACTATTGAGTATTTAAATAACTGTATAATTGAATAAACTCATATTTTTGCCAATTTATAAAACCGAAAACTTCTTTCAAAATTGAAAGAAGTTTTTTATGCTGAAAATATAGCCACTTGGGGAATTGACAAGCAGTTCAGGATGCTTTAACCTTTGGCGCGACAGGCGGTGCGGTCAATTATGGTGTCGGAAATATAGCAAAAGGAATCCTTCAGTTCCAAATATATACATCACCGGTAAAAGAGGCGCTGATAAATAATTATATTCAAAATTACGTCAAAGGGCTTGACAATACCATAAATGAACTTCGCAATATCCGTGCAATGCGGATGAATGTGCGACCGTGGAATACTCATATCAAGACATATTATGATAAATATATTCCAAAATCCTCAGAACCGTTGAAATATACAGGTAAATATGTTAGACTAAACGGGGAGACATACAAAGAAATTTGGCTCCCGCC
>CAMNNA010000046.1 GCA_946545285.1 uncultured cyanobacterium
AGTTCTTATGCTACATTTTGGTCTAATAAAGCTCACAATGTCAACTCTTCATTTATGAGGTACTATTTAAAGGATCAGACATATAGAAGTTATTATTGGAATTATGCAACCGCTGAAAGAGCTATTTGCGTATCAGATAAATAAAATAATATATTAACAAATCCCTAAAATATTAACAATTTCTGATATCATATAAAACGATCCGCAAACAACAGTTAGCTTGCCGTCATTAAAATCAATTTTTGTGTCTGATGTTAATTCTTTTGCTTTTATCGGACAAACTGATTGCAAATCGTCAAATTCTGCTGAATTTTGGTGTTTAAAGTGATAAAAATAAAGTTCAACGTCAGGTTTTTGAGAAGATAAAAGTATATTCAACATCTGTTTATAATCTTTATTTTTTAAGCACCCGAAAATAAATCTGCGATTTTTGTCAGGATAATAAGTATCAAGACTTTGGACTAAACCCAAAATTCCGTTTGGATTATGCGCACCGTCTATTATTAAATTTTTATCTTCAAAATACTGAAATCTAAACGGATGATTGATATTTTTTAAACCGTTTTTTATTGTTTCACTATCAATTTCAGAGCAAATTTTTTCAATAACAGCCAGTGCAAGTGCCAAATTTTCCCGCTGATAAACCCCTTTTAAATTCAAAGAAAAATCCGACAACATATTTATACTTTCTCCGTTTGGAGTAATAACTTCTAAAAGCGCACCTACTTTATCGGCAACATCATAATAAACTTCTCTGCCTTCAAGTACAACACACGGACAGTCTTTTTTCATAATACCGGCTTTTTCAAAAGCAATTTTATCCAGTGTATCGCCTAATTTTTCGGTATGATCGTAATCAATATGAGTTATAACAGAACAAACCGGACTTTTAACAACATTTGTTGCATCAAATCTTCCGCCTAAACCAACTTCCACAATCGCATAATCAACAGCATTATCATAAAAATACTTATACATAACTGCTGTTAAAATCTCAAATTCCGTTAAATCAATATTATTTTCATCCGCCAAATGAGAAATTCCAAAAACATATCGTCCAAAATCCTCATCACTAATAGGTGAATCGGAAATTTTTATTCTCTCGGTATATCTAAAAATATGCGGAGAAGTATAAAGTCCGACTTTAAATCCGTATTCATTCAATATTGATGCAATCATTGAACATACTGAACCTTTACCGTTTGTTCCGGCAACATGAATAATTTTCAACTTATCCTGAGGGTTGTCTAAAATATTTAATATTTTTAAAATTCTTTCTAATCCGAGTGAAATGCGAAATTTCCCGACAGATGTTAAAAGTTTTAAAGCCTCATTATAATCGTAAATATTTTTCTTTGCGCTCAAAATATTATCCTTTTGTAAGTTCATATATTTTAAATTCGCCCGGTTCTAATTTGTCAAAATGCAATGTCTGCATATTATCAATTTTATTTGGCTTATAATCTTTTTCTTCTAAAATATATTCATATTTCAAATCGAAGTCCCCCGGAAGATTAAATTCTTTATCAAAAACAGCATATCCTTCAACGAATTCTTTATAAGATTCGCCTGTAGGGGCAGTTTTGCATATCTTTTCGGTCGGGGATTTGAAATTTGATACAACCAAATAAGTTGTTTTCATAGGTTCTTTAGTTATAAGCCAAGCACAAAATCCATCATCATCTTGTAAAATAATTTGTGCTTCTCCGCCTGTTATAATAGGATTTGTTTTTACAAATCTGTCTAAAGCATCAAATTTATTATAAAAATCCTCATCAAGATTTCGTTTCATCCCGACTTCCTGACCGATTGTATATTCTAGTCCGCCCTGAGTATAACTTTCATCACCATCTGCATAAAGTATAGGTCTTTGAGCAAATTTTCCGCCCGGTAAAAGTTTGTATTTTGCCCACTTAAACAAAGCTCCGTTTGCCCCGAGTTGTCCGGGGTATTGGTCTATAACATTAAATTCACCGTCTTGATTGTTATAAGTTTTTAGAATAGACAGCATACCGCCTTTTTTAATTTTAACATTATAATTTGTAAGATTTTGATTATCTAATGTTATATTTTCAGGGTTTTTATCAAATTGACTGATAATATCATTTCCCCAAAGAAGATCGAAATTCATATCCTGATGATATTCCTTAAAAAATCCGTCCCAAAGCATATATTCTGCTAATGTGCCAAAGTAAGGAATTTTTTTCTTCATTGTAGTATTTAATTTATTCAAAACATATCTCGGTGCGCGATAACTAATCGGACGTCCGCTTTGTTCTGATACTTCGTCTACAATATGATCAACATGATCAACTCTAAATCCGTCAAAATTATAATCTTTTTGAAGTTTTTCCAAACTTTTTATAAAAATATCAATAACGTCTTCATTAAATTTGCCGGATTCCAAATTTACGAAATAAAACGGTGTTTGACAGTCTAAATTCGCCAAAGCCGTAACATCATCTCCTTTAAAATCGAAATGTTTAAACACAGGATATGCTCCGCATTCACTCATCCCTTCATATACAGGAACTCCCGCAGAACACCATGCCCCGCCGGGCGCAGGCCACAATCCGTCATTTATTAAAAGCTGAATTGTTTCAATTTGTTTTGTTATGTCGCTTTCTTCAATATTTTTCTTATCATTTTTGAATTCGTGAACTTTGGCAACCAAATCCTTTACTCTTTTATGTAATTTTGTTTGATAAGATTTTTCTAACATTGAATCAGAAAAATTCTTTTTATGCTCAATCATAATTCCTTCAAAATTATCATAAAGTTGTTGATAAGATTGGCTTAAATCTCCGCTATTACCTTGCAAACGCTGTAAATAAACTTCTTTAACTATTTTTACATCATCTAAATCATGATCTTTGGATAAAAATTCTGCAACTTCACCTGCTTTTTGTGTTAATTGCTTATTTAATTCCGTAACATCATACCAACGTGCAATTTGAGGTTTTGCAAGTACTAATTTGGAAAATCTTCCTGTCTGAGGCAACACATCATAAATAACCGGATGCCCTGCAAGTTGAGCAAGTTCAATGAATATTTGTAATTGTTTTTTTACATCCATTCCGGTTAATTCTTGCAAATCTTTATCTAAAAGCTGTTTACTTACTTCACTGCTTTTTGGAAGATATGCACAACCAAATTCCCTTGGATGAAACGGTATTAAATAAATAGTAGTATTGTAAATTCCTAAATCCTTATTTCCTGTCGGAAGAATCAGTAATTGTTTAAGCCAATCAAAAAATTTGCCTGTTTCGTCAGACTTATTACCGTTTCCTAATCCCGCAAGGTTAATTAATTTTATGTTATGTCCTTCTTTTTTTATCCAATCGGATGTTTTTTCATGATTTCTTGATAAAGGGCTAATCTGTGAATTTTTAAATATAAATTTTCCGTCTTTAAAAATTCCGTTCTGCGACCATTTTTCTTCCAGTGCAAAAAGAGTTTCTTCACATGTCAATTCGTCCAAAGCTTTTTGATACGGATAAGTTAAATATCCGTATTTTTTTATATGTAAAGATAAATATTTTTTTCTTAATTCAGGAATATTATCAAAAGAATATTTTTCTTTTAATTTCGAATAAATTCCGTTTAATTCAACGTCTTTTGCAATTTGCTCCTGTTTTTTTGCGAATAAAAAATCTAACATAAAATATCTCCCTATATGTAAAATTTATATCATGAAAATAAAATCTATACTAAATAACTTGGGCTAATAAAACGAAGTATTTACAATTTTTATTATTAGTCGTTTGGCCCTATTCCATGCAATATTACCCGACTAGGTAATTTCGAATTAATTTTGAAGTTATAGTTTTATGTTGTGTTTGAAATTGTAAAAATAGATTAAAGGGAGAATTTTAAAAATGCTAAAGCAAAAATGTATTTCAGTAATCATTGTTGAAGATTTTAAATTAACAAGGGTCGGGTTAAGATGCGCTTTAAACGCAAACTCTGATATTGAAGTCGTTGCAGAATCAGAAGACGCAATTGAAGGTTTGAAATTAATTGAAAAATATAATCCGGATGTTGTTCTAATGGATTTGGGTTTACCGGTTATGAATGGAATAGAAGCAATCAGGAAAATCAGAGAATTTTCAAAAGATATGAAAATAATCGCACTAACATCCCACGACCGTCAGGAAGATGTTGTTGCAGCGCTTGGTTCAGGTGCAAATTCGTACTGCTTAAAAGATATTGATCCTGAAAAACTCGCAAATGTAATTCGTGATGTAAAAGAAGGCGTTTGTTGGCTTGATCCTGTAATTGCTGATTTGGCATTAAAATCTATTCCGAAAGTTGAAAATACCGCGTTAATAGGAGAAAATGGTGCAAGTCATGTTAAAATTCCGCTTACTGAAAGAGAACAAGAAGTTTTAAAACATCTTGTTGAAGGTAAGAGTAATACAGAAATTGCTAAAGAACTTATTGTAAGTGTTCACACAGCAAAAGCTCACGTTTGTTCGATATTACAAAAAATGTGTGTGAATGACAGAGTTCAAGCAGCAGTTAAAGCAGTAAAAGAAGGAATGGTATAAAGAATTTTCATATATCCTATTAGTCAAAAAAAAATCCCGATTCAATGTAATCGGGATTTATTATAGAGAAAGGAGACCTTAGTTATTCAGCATCCAAACTTTCTATTACTAATTCTGACATACATTTACGTTCAGGGTATAATTCTGATTCCTCGAAATATATTTTAATTTCGCGTTCAGCACTTTCTTTAGAATCAGAACCATGAACAATATTATATTCCATTACCTGAGCAAAATCCGCCCTAATAGTACCTACTTCAGCTTTATCAGGGTCGGTAGAACCCATTAAATGTCTAACGCCCGCAATCGCATTGTAGCCTTGAACAACCATGGCAACAATCGGGCCGCTTTGAATATAACGTATTAACCTTGGATAAAAAGGTTTCCCTTCATGTTCTGCGTAATGAGCTTTTGCCTGAGCATCAGTAACCTGTAACATTTTGAGTCCGATTACTTTATAACCTTTTTGTTCAAATCTTCTTATAACTTCGCCGACCAGTCCTCTTTGAACTCCGTCCGGCTTAACGGCTACAAAAGTTCTTTCTTCGGTATGCTGCATAAGTTTTCTCCTCTTAAATAACTAATCCCGACTATAATCTTATAACAAAATCTTTTATATTTCAAGAAGGTGTATTTTTATACATAATAATTTATTTTTGGTATTATTAAATTATGGAAGGATTGAAAAAAATACTTTTTATTAATTTTGGCGGTATCGGAGATGAAATTTTATTTTTACCTTCTGTAATTTCCGTAAAAAAACAATTTCCAAACGCCGAAATTACACTTGCTTTAGAACCTCGCAGTAAAGGTATAAAAGATCTTACAAATATAATTGATGATTTAATTTTTGTCGATATAAAAAACAAAAACAAATACTTTGAAATATTAAATCTTATATTCAAAGCCCGTCAAAAGAAATTTGATGCCGTAATAAGCGCGGGCGGAAATAAATTTATCAGTATTATTTTATTTTTAACAGGAATAAAAACTAAAATTGGCTATAATACCGGCAAATTGAGCCAAATTCTCTTAACCCATGCCGTAAAATTGAATAAACAACTGTATGCTGTAAAAATGTATCATGATTTAGTTAAACCTTTAACAATGATTCAAACTGATTTGCCGCAAATTAACGTAGAACAAAAGGAAAAAATCTCAAATTCTATACTTATTCATCCGGGGGTAAGTAAAATGAGTATCCAAAAAAATTGTATAAAAACTATCCCTTCAAAAACTTGGGCAAAAGTGATAGATATATTAGCTGCCGAAGGGAAAAAAGTGATATTAACAGGCGGACCTGATGACAAAGAATGTATAGAAGAAATTTTAGAAAACGTAAGAACTAAAAATTTTGAAAACCTATACGGCACAACTAAAAACTTATCCGAACTTGCGCAAATGATTTCGAGTGCCGAAAAGTTTTTATGTTCGGATTCTGCGCCTTTACATATAGCAGTATCTTTAGGGGTAAAAACATATGTAATTTTTGGGCCGACTAATGATAAAGTATTAATTCCGGCTTCAGACTCAGTTATTGCAATAAAAGCAGATGACAATTGTAATCTAAAACCATGCCTGTGGGAAAAAAGACAAACATCATGCCAAAACCCGATTTGTTTAAAAATTTCTGCTCAAAAAATTGCACAGACTGTATTAACTAAATAGAAATATTCTACCATTATGCTGTTTTGCTAAAAATAATATTTTTATATTCCAGAAATCTATTTTTTATTTTTTTTATTGTGATGAACATCTTTTTCATTACAATTTAGAACTTTATTTAAATGTTCAATGAGTTCATCTGAATGAAAGTGAACCGCGTGATCAGATTTGTGGTGAATATCTACCAAATGATAATGCATCGCCATTTCAACTTGAATTAATGAAATATTATAGTTATAAATACTGTCTATATAAGTGTCTAAGGCTTGAATATAATCTGTTCTTGCGTCTTGAAGTGCTGTATAATTCAATTCTCCTGATCCATACATTTTTTCTACCAATTCCAAATTGGAAAGTGCTTGTTGAACTTCTTGCAGAGCTTGCGGTACTTGAGAATGTGCTCTGTCAACATTATTAAATGCTGTGCGAAGTTCATAGTATAAATCTTTTTTAAATAAATCAATTTCATTTTGTGCCAAATTTAATTGTGCATCAGCGCCTTTAATTGAATGTTTTAATTCCATAAGATTTACTGCGCCGGATAAATTAACTCCCACAGAAAGACTGTTATTGTGCGTAAAATTAGTATTATTGTATCCATATCCAACCCCTGCACTCAATTCAGGAAGATAAGTTCTTTTTACAAATTTTAAAGATTCTTCCATCGCTTTTTTTGTTGATATCAGAACTTGTAAATCAGGGCTGTTTTTATATGCTATTTCAATCGCATCTTTTCTTTCAAACGGAAAAACATATGCGCTGAAAGGTCTTTCTTCTGTGTATTTTGATCCGTATGCGTAATCATCATTATATGTAAATGTTTGAGTATTTGCTATGTCATAATCCGGTTGAGAATCAAGGTACATGGCATTTGTTAATTCTACTTTTGCGTTTTCATAATTATTTTTTGATTCAATATATTTAATTTTGGCTTCACTTAAATTTACTTTTGCCGTTGCTAAATCAGCTTTTCCTTTCGATTTGGAAATTTGTGTAAAATGTTCATTTAATGTTACGTTGTTTTTTGCAACATTTAAAAGTGCTTTTGCTTTCAACAAATTATAATATTTTGCTTTAACATCAAACAGAGTTTGGCAAAGACTATCCATAAATTCGTATTCAGCGCCGATTTTATAAAATTCTTCCATTTTAATATAGGCAGTTGTCTTCCCAAAATCGTATATTAATTGATTAACAGAAACTCCGACATTTGGTAAATCTCGGTACCTTTTATCGTAATAAATTGAATCTGAATTACGGATATAATTAAATCCGACACTTGCGCCGATTACGGGGAAATATCTTGATTTAGCAATTCCTACTTCGCTTTTTGCCAGATCTAAATTGTATTTTTGACGTCTTATTTTAGGGCTGTTTTGAAACGCTAAGCCGACACAATTCCCGATATCTAAAATAATTCCGTCTTTTATTTCAATTGGTTCAAACAAATCTTCTTCTTCGATTGCGTGTGCTATATTAATATTTCCGACCAACAATATTCCCGCTATTATGAGCGCGAATAATTTCTTATAACTTCTCATAATTGTATTATACCATGCCTGTCAAGCGCAAGGTAAAAATTAGCTTATTGGATAAATCTGCTTAGGACCTAAATATGCTTTATATTTTGTTTTAATACTACTATTTTTTATACCAAACTTTGAAATTGTTAATTTTATTATTCAAATCGTCATAATTTCCGTTATAATTAATGCATCTGTCATCTACTATTAAATATGATGTTTCTTTAACATTAGTTATGTTAGAAACATATTTATCAAGTCCATTCTCAATAATCCATTTTGAGGCTAATAGTAAGTTCCTTGATGTAAAAATAACAATTTTATAATTTTTGTACAGTTCTTTTACCAGTTCATAAGCCCCCTCTTTTATTGGAGGAATATAAAATTCATCATATTCACCTTTGTATGTATTTAATACACCATCTAAATCCAGCAAAATTGTTTTTTTTAGCATTTAGGTCCTCTTTTAAAAAATGGAATGTCATTCCTGTATATCACAATGCCACATTACCATAATATGGAATATGAGTCAAGGAATAAGAGATAGAATTGCTACAAAAATAAAAAAATTAAGAGTTTTAAAAAAACTAAATCGGGAAGAATTATCATTATTACTGGGTTTTGATAACTCTTATATTTCAAAACTTGAAAAAGGAAATATAAATATAACAATAGACAAACTTGATATGATTGCAAAGTATTTTGATCTCGATGTAAAGGATCTTTTATAAAATGCGTTAATAGTAATATTTTTTTTAATATATTCCTTTGGGCATTTTTATGTTAAATTCTTGTATCAAAACAAATTTTATTTTATAATAAGCTTGTTATTAATTTTGAATAAGAAGGAGAGATAATAAATGAAAGAAAAACTTTTAACTGCATTGGGATTGTTGCTTTTTGGTGCAATGCCTGCTTTTTCAAGCGAAGCGGATTTAGTTGTCCCAAATATCAACGCTGTTTCTCCGTTTAGTTATACATTTTTGTGTATAGGTATCGGAGTTGCATTTTTTGGATTGATTTTTGGGTTATGGAAGTTTTTGGAAATCAAAAAACTTGACGTTCATCCGGCTATGGAAAATGTCGGAAACACTATTTTTGAAACTTGTAAAACCTATTTGGTCCAGCAGGGCAAATTTTTGCTTGGACTTGAAGTTATAATCGGAATTTGTATTGCATTTTACTTTGGATATTTACAAAAAATGGAATTGAGTGAAGTGCTTACAATTCTTGCGTGGTCTGTTATAGGAATATTAGGTTCTTATGCTGTTGCGTGGTTTGGGATAAGAATGAATACTTTAGCAAACGCAAGAACATCTTTTGCATCATTAAAAGGGAAACCTTTAAATGTTTTAAATATTCCGTTAAAAGCAGGTATGAGTATCGGAGTATTATTGGTTTCAGTTGAACTGATAATGATGTTGACAATTTTGTTATTTGTTCCGGGAAATATTGCAGGTGCTTGCTTTATCGGTTTTGCAATCGGTGAATCTTTAGGAGCATCCGCGCTTAGAGTTGCAGGGGGTATTTTTACTAAAATTGCCGATATAGGATCTGATTTGATGAAAATTCAATTCGGTATAAAAGAAGATGATCCTCGTAATCCCGGTGTAATCGCAGATTGTACAGGAGACAATGCCGGTGATTCAATCGGACCTACTGCTGACGGGTTTGAAACTTATGGTGTAACCGGTGTTGCATTAGTTAGTTTTATTTTGCTTGCTGTTACCGGACAAGAATATCAAGTTCAGCTTTTAGCTTGGATATTTATAATGAGATTTTTAATGATTATAACTTCTGTCGTATCATACTGGTTTAACGGTTTATATGACAGAGAATATGCTAAAAAGACACAAAAATTTGATTTTGAAAGACCGTTAACAAGACTTGTTTGGTTAACATCTGTATTATCAATTGTTATGACATTTACCGTAAGTAAATGGCTATTATGCTGTATGGGAAAAAATACTTGGTTTATTTTAGCATTTATAATTTCTTGCGGGACATTGGGCGCGGCGTTAATCCCTGAATTTACTAAAATATTTACATCGCCAAAAGCTAAACATACTGAAGAAGTCGTTACAGCCTCAGGCGAAGGCGGAGCCTCTTTGACAATTCTTTCAGGGATCGTTTCAGGGAATTTTTCCGGATTTTGGATTGGAATGGTAATTGTATTATTAATGGGGCTTGCTTATGCTGCAAGTACTTATATCCCTGAGTGGTTAATGAGTTATTCTTCTGTATTTGCGTTTGGACTGGTTGCTTTTGGGTTCTTAGGTATGGGGCCTGTTACAATTGCGGTTGATTCTTACGGACCTGTAACTGATAACGCTCAATCTGTTTATGAATTGTCTTTAATAGAAGAAATTCCTGATGTTTCAAAAGAAATTGAGGAAAAATATTCATTCACACCGGATTTTGAAAATGCAAAAAAATACTTAGAAGAAAATGATGGTGCAGGAAATACATTTAAAGCAACATCTAAGCCGGTATTAATTGGAACTGCTGTTGTGGGTGCAACAACAATGATATTTTCATTGATTTTAGTTATCAAAAATACTTTGGGAATTCAGCCTGAAATGATATTAAACTTGTTAAATCCTTATACTTTGTTAGGATTGCTAACAGGGGGCGCTGTTATTTATTGGTTTAGCGGTGCGTCTATGCAGGCTGTTACTACAGGTGCTTATCGTGCGGTTGAATATATTAAAGAAAACATAAAACTTGGTGAAACGGATGAAAAAAGTGCAAATGTCTCAAATTCAAAAGAAGTTGTGAAAATTTGTACGCTTTACGCTCAAAAAGGTATGGTTAATATATTTATAGCATTATTTACTTTTGCTTTAGCACTGGCTTGTTTATCAGCGCCAAGTCAGACTTCAAATTTAGCCGTATCATTTTTCGTAAGTTACTTGATAGCGATTGCTATTTTTGGTTTATTCCAAGCGGTATTTATGGCAAATGCCGGCGGATGCTGGGATAATGCTAAGAAAATAGTTGAAGTTGATTTATGCGAAAAAGGAACACCATTGCACGAAGCAACTGTTGTTGGCGATACAGTTGGAGATCCGTTTAAAGATACATCTTCTGTTGCAATGAATCCGATTATTAAATTCACAACTTTATTTGGTCTGTTGGCAATGGAAATTGCGATTAATGAAAACTTCCGCCAAATCGCACCGATATTCGGATGGATTTTCCTAATTGTTGCTCTGATCTTTGTCGTGAAATCTTTCTATGGAATGAGAATTCCAAAAAGATAAAGAAAAAGATAATTCCAAAAGGGAGGATTTAAAAATCCTCCCTTTATATTTATACATTGTGTATTACAATATATTTATTGTGATATACAAATAATAGATTGTAGAAAAACAAATGTCAAGTACATAATATCTGATTATGATATCAAATGAGATACTAAAAGAATTCGGGAAAAATTTAAAAGCAGAACGAAACAGAGCAAATTTATCTCAAGAGGAATTAGCTGAGAAAGCCGGAATATCTTTCGGACAAATAATAGGGAATATTGAGCGGGGCGAAGTTAATACATCTTTATTACATATAGCAATGATATTAAAAGCATTAGATATTAAATTCGAAATGCTGTTAGATATTAATAAGTTTAAATAAAATAATTATAGGTATTTAGTTTTTACCTTAAAATATTAATCCCCAACACAAACAGCATAATTGCCGCTGATATCACTTGTG
>CAMNNA010000047.1 GCA_946545285.1 uncultured cyanobacterium
AATAACCTTCATATTCCTTTACACAAAAGGCAAATTTTTTAGGGATTATGTTTTTATATAAACATAGGTAGTTTTTTGATGAAAATAATTCCGGTTTGTGTAAATAGTTTAAATCCTTCCAAAAATGATTTTGCAAAAAATCAAACTTTTGGGTCAGGTGTTTCGCAAAATTCTATTCAAGCTGATGAAATCCCTTCTAAAAATCCTGAATATAATATTAAGGCTCCAATTTCATACAGTTTGCAGGAAAAGATTTTGTTACCTGATAATTTGACGGCTAATTATTATAAATTATCTAATGGGCAAAAAGTTATTATTATTCCCAAAAAAGGCTCTACAGTTGTAAAATCTTACGTAAATACAGGATCTTTGAATGAACCTGATGATGTCAGAGGAATAAGTCATTATATTGAGCATAACTTATTTAATGGTTCGGAAGCTTTAGGTGATAAAGTATTTTTTGAAGAAGTTAACAAAATGGGTGCGTCTACTAATGCCTCAACATCGTTTTCTGTTACGGATTATTACATCGAATCTCAGCTTTTAGATGATAATGATTTGGAAAATAAAATTAAACTTCATTCAGGAATGCTTCAAACTCCAAAATTTTTAGAAGAAAAATTAAAAAAAGAAAAAAGCATTGTTAATTCTGAGATTAACATGTATTTATCTGATGATTACAGTAAGGCTGAATCACTTACTCTAAAAAAATTATTCAATATAGAATCTTCATCTGATGATTTGGTTGCGGGTTCAACTGATAATATTGATGCTTTGACTAGAGATGATGTAGTAAATTATTTCAATAAAAATTATTATCCTGCAAATACCGTGACTGTTATTAGCGGTGAAGTTGACCCTGATGAAACAATGAAGCTTGTTTCAAAGTATTTTACATCAACTAAAATTCCGCCTCAGTCAAGACATTATCAGGAATTCAAACCTATAGAAAAGACTATAAGACAAGATTTGATATCAGAAAAAACTCAAAATGGTTCGCAAATAATACTTGGTTTTGCCGGTCCTAAAAATTCCGATTTTAAAGATAAGATTTATTTGCATGCAATTGATAGTCTTTTACTTTCACTTGCTAATTCAAGATTGAATAATTTAAGTAAAATATACGGCGCTCATACTGTTTCTGAATCGGAACGCTTAGGAACAAGACACAATGATCCGACAGCAAAAATATTTAGCATAAATGCTAATGAAGAAAATGTTGAACCGATTTTGAAAGAAATTTACAGAGTTTTTTCCGATTTAAGTAAAAATCCGCCGACAAAAGATGAATTAGAAACTGTTAAAAATAATATCAAGAAAAGGAATGCTATTATTATGCAGTCAAGTGAAGCGTTGAATTACCACATCGGGATGGATTTTTTAAACGGGTGCGAACATAGCTTTGCACAATATAATTCTGTTGTAGACAGCATAAATCCGCAAGATTTAATGAAAGTTTTTAATAAATATTATGATTTAGATAAAGCGGTAATAACAGTCGTTCACCCTTCAAAAACGACTGAAGCTGAGGTACAAAATAATTATAAAAAGGCAAAAAGTCAGGTATCATTTACCGGTTTAAATAAAAAAACGCCGATTGATATGAATAAAATTACTGAATATAAAATGCCGAATAATTTTGATGTAATTTTTGATGAAACAGATAATGATGTAATTAATTATACCTTTTCTTATAACTTAAAATCTCACCCGCAAAAAAAATATAAACCTGCGGTTTACGATGTTTTGAATTATATTTTATTAAACGGAACATCATTAACCAATCAAAATAGGTATAATACTGTTCGGGATAAAAATGCTGTTAATGTTGAAGTCGCTGCATCATCCCATTCTCTTACTTTGTATGGAGATTTTCCTAAAGATAATATCAATAGTGCATTAGCTTTGTTTAAAGAAAAATTATTATACCCGAATTTTACAAATGAAGCGCTGGGCGGTGCAATTCATAACTGTACATTGGACTATTTGAAAAAAGAGCCAAGTGCAACTGAAGTATTTAAAAAAGCGATTTATCCTGAAACTTACTATACAACTGCAGAAAAATTGCAAAGCCTTGCAGAAATAACTTTAGATGATGTTAAAAATGCATATAATGATATAATTTTAAATGCCCAAGGAACGGTTACCGTATCAGCGCCGTTTGGTAAAATGCCTGAATTAAAAAACAAAATATTTAACGAAATTAATTCTTTTAATCCTGTAAAGCCTAAAAATAATAGTCTTCCTAACGAATACAAATCAAATGATAAAATTCAATTATTCACTGTTGAAACTAAAAGGAATCAAGCGCAAATTGTTGAAGGATTTAAATTCAAACGCAGCGGAAATGCAAAAGATGATATGAGTTTCACTTTGTTGAATATGATCTTAGGCGGTGGTCCTTCATCAAGATTATTTAATGATTTGCGTGAAAAAAGACATCTTTGCTACGGGGTATTTTCAAACTATTCAAAATCGTTTGATACCGGACTTATGACCCTTCAAATCGGGACAACAACAAATAATTCGGAAACAGGTGAAAATACTTTTGATAATATCCAAAAATCTATTGAAGGATTTAACGAAAATATTGAAAAGTTAAAAACAGAAAAAGTTTCTCAAGCAGAACTTGATTATGCTAAAAAGAAATTAAAAACAGAAATTCTTTCAAATTTGGAAATGAATGCGGATAAAAATTCTATAATTAATTCTGCATCAAAAACTCCTTATAATTTGAATATAATAAATGAAAGATTGAATATTATAGATAGTATTACAACGGATGATATTTATAATTGTGCGAATTATATCTTTTCAAATAAACCTGTTTATTCAATATCCGGCACAAAAGAAGCCATTAATGCAAATAAAGAATTTTTGAATTTATTAGTTAAAAATTGATAATTTACTAATAAATCAACAAGGGGGCTGTGCGCCCCCCTTACACCCCGCAGTTTCTTTCTTGTGCCGACAAGAAAGAAACCAAAGAAGCTCCCGACCGGCACTACATTCGCTAATAATTTGTAAGGCTCAACTGTAGGCAGGCAAACTCACTACGTTCAAACATTGCCTGCCTTTGTAAATGTTTCGCCTACAATTATTGCTCATTTCGTGAGGGTCGGAAGGGGTAAAAATACAAATAAATTAATAAGTTTATTCTAAATTACCAAATTTTATTTGCAATTCAGAAAGCATGCAGATTGATGATTTTGTGAAATATCGCATAAATCAGGTACGCATTCTAAGCATTTTTCAAATTTGAATTTACATCTCGGATTGAATCTGCATCCTGAAATAATTTCAGAAATATTTGGCGGTTGACCGGAAATAGTTTCTAATACTGATTCTTTATTTGATGGTACTGAGTTTAATAAGGCTTTTGAATACGGGTGATTGCAATTTGTAAAAAATTCAGAATTAGGAGCTTTTTCAACAATTCTTCCGCTATACATAACAGCAATATCATCCGCTTCCTGTTTTACCAGCGCCAAATCATGCGTAATTAAAAGGATTGCTGTATCGTTATTTTCTTTAATATCATTTAAAAGGTTCATTACTTGAGCCTGAATCGTTACATCAAGCGCAGTTGTAGGTTCATCTGCAATAATGATTTCAGCGTTTGTGCATAAAGCCATTGCTATAATTGCGCGTTGTTTCATTCCTCCTGAAAATTCGTGAGGATAATTTTTTAATCTGGATTTAGCATCAGGAATTTTTACTGTTTCAAATGCTTCAACAGCAGTATTTAGTGCTTCTTTTCCGTATAAACCCTGATGAATTCCGATTACTTCTTGTAGTTGATCACCGACTGTAAATAAAGGATTCAAAGATGTCATTGGGTCTTGCGGAATTAAAGCTATTTTCCCTCCTCTGATTTTGCTCATTTCTTTTTGAGTTTTATTTAATAGATTTTCGTTATGAAAAATAATTTCTCCGGAAGTTATTTTAGCCGTTTTTGGAATAAGGTTTAAGATACTCATTGCACTCATGGTTTTTCCGCACCCTGATTCTCCGACTAATGCCAGCATCCTGCCTTTATACAAATCAAACGAGACATTAAATAATGCTTGATAAAAAGAATCTTTTGAATTAAATCCTAAATTAAGATTTTTTACTGAAAGAATTTTATTCATAGAAAAATATTACTCTGCCTAAATGCAAAAATCAATTACACAAAAAGAGAACTATTTATTAAACTTCACTTTGAATTTTCGGTTTATAAATAACAAGTAATTTTGTAATTCTTGCGCCGTCAATTTCTTTAACGACAAAATGAAATTCTTTATAAGCAACAGAATCCCCGACTTTGGCAATTTTGCCTAATTCTTTTACAACTAAGCCTGCGACTGTATCAACATCTTCTACATCTAATTCTTCTTCGGGGAGATCAAAATATTTTGCAAGTTCATCAAGTCTTAACATTGCATTGATTAAATAATGATTTGGCTTAATTTCTTTGATTTCTGTTTCTTCATCTGCGTCAAATTCATCCTGAACATCGCCAAATATTTCTTCTAATACATCTTCAACCGTAATAATTCCGGATGTTCCTCCAAATTCATCAACCACAACAGCCATTTGACTTCTGTGTTTTTTAAATTCAATAACTAAATTATCCATTGTTATCGTTTCCGGAACAAGTAAAATTTCACGTTGAATTTTTTCTATAGGGCAAACTTCATTTTTTAACGATAATTTAAATAAATCTTTTACGTGTACCAATCCTGTAATATGATCTATATCTCCGTCATAAACAGGGTATCTTGTATATTGATTTTCTATCGCAAGTTTATTTAGTTCTTCTATGGACATGTCTTTTGGAACGCAGACCATATCTGTTCTTGGAATCATAACTTCGTGCGCTGTCAAATCGGAAAATTTGAAAACATTATGAATCATGTCTTTTTCTGTTTCATTCAAAACACCTTCGTCATAGCTTGAATCAACAAGCATATCCAAATCTTCTATTGTATGTGTGGTTGCGTATGTAACCGGAACATGAAAAATTTTTAAAATCCCGTTGCAAGCTTTATTTAAACACCATACAAAAGGTTTTGAAATTACCATAAAAAAGTGCATGGGTTTTGCTACGTATAACGAAATTTTTTCAGGATATTGCAATGCAATACACTTTGGAACTTGTTCTCCGATTAATACATGTAAAAAAGTTATAACCAAAAAAGCAATTAATGCAGTCAAAGCTGCTGCAGTACCCGCAATATACGGAGTCGAAACTCCAAGATTTTGTACAAGAGGTGAAAGCATTTTTTCAATTGTCGGAGAACCAAACCAACCGATACCGATACTTGCTACAGTAACTCCAACCTGTACTGCGGCGATGAAGAAATTCATATCTTCCAACGCTTTTAGAGCAAGTTTTGCATCAACATTCCCGTCTTTTGTTAACTGTTCTATTTTTACTTTTCTTGCCCGAACAATGGCAAATTCCGCTGCAACAAAAAATGCGTTAACAAATAATAAAAAGAATACTATTATCCAATTAAGTAAAATTATATCCGAACCGGAGGTGTCCATTTAATTTATTCTGTCCTTACAATTAAGTCTATTATATTACTCACAAAATAAAAATGCAATACAAAACCGATTATTTATCAAATGTTAAGATATGTAACATTAAAAATATTGTCTTAAATCAGCTGTTTACAAGGAATAAAGCTTATCTTATTATTTTATTTCGTTTTTTTCATGCAATTTTTTAAAACAAAAATTGTTTATATAAGTACAGGGAAAATAAATAAAAAAACGGGGTAAAAATATGGTTAACAATATTCCAATACTTCCAATAGGCAATTATGGATACAATCCGATGTTTGGTGCAGGTATTTATCAAAGAGATTTACTTGGTATTAGCGGTAATACGCTTGGGAATATTCCGTTTTGGAATGTTTTACCGATGATGTCATCAAATTGGGGCGGGCATTTTCAAGTTACACCGTATGAAACATATGATCCGAGTACATTACAAATTATGTTCAGCCCTATTGCTGCGCAAATGACCGGAACTTACGGGTTTGGCGGTATCTACGGTTCAGGTATGAACACAAATTTTGATTCTACCGCTGCTTATGAACAAGGTAAAAAAGAAGGCGAAAAAATTGTTAAAGATATTGCTAAATCTGTTGTTGCGTCGAGTGCAAATACATTAGAAGGGACTTTGAAAAAAATTGAATCCAAATTAGCAGATGAAACTTTAACAAATGAGCAAAAAGCTAAACTAAATGATGTTAAAACAAAAATAGATGCCAAAAAACAAGAAGTTGAAGCATCTGCTAAAGAAATTGCTGATAATGATGATTTAGATGCTCAAGAATGCAGAAAAAATGCTTATAATCAGCTTGACGAAGTTATGGGAATTTTTAAAGAAGCCACAAAAGTTCTAAATGAAATTAACGAAGAACAAGCAAAAGCAAAAAAAGAAGCTGAAGCAGCCGCTCGTGAATCTGATGGTACAGACGCAGAAGAAGGAGCAGAAGGCACAGGTACTGGAGCGCAAGGCGCAGAAGGTACAGGCACAGGTGCTGCTGCAGAAGGCGCCGGTGAAGGAAATTAAAAAGCTTAATATTATATAAATAAGGTTAGTACAGTAGTGTAGAATTTTGTCCTGCAAATTTTTTGCGGGATTTTTTTTAATATTTCTAAAAATACATGTTGATTTTTAAGTTTTTGCGTATTAGAATTCAGCTTGTAGAGTGCTTACGCCAATAATCACTCAACAAGAAAAGGAAAATTGAAATGTCAATTAATCTAAAAAACAAACAAGAATTTGCTAAAAAATTCGGAAAGAACGAAAAAGACACAGGTTCATCAGCGGTTCAAATCGCAATGATGACAACAAAAATTGCGGAATTAACAGAACACTTAAAAACTAATAAAAAAGATTTCGCAACAAAGAGAGGTCTTTTGATGATGGTAGGTAAGAGAAAAAAATTACTTTCTTACGTTAAATCAAGAAATCTTGATGAATACAGAGCACTTGTTAAAAAATTAAAAATCAGAGGATAATTTTTCTCTGGAACGGAAATAAAAAGCCGATTGAAGATATTTTTTTCAATCGGCTTTTTTTGTAATCTTTGAATGATTAAGACAATTTTCTTATTAATTCTTGTGCCGGTTCGCATTCAGGGAATGTATCGGTGATTTTTTGTGCGGTTTGAAGTGCCAAATCAATTTCTCCAAGTTTTTCATGGCATTGCGCAAGATTCAATAAAATATTTACATTCATAGGCGCTTTTTCACTTAAATTTGAGAAAATAACTTTTGCCTGTTTATAATCTTCTAATTTTAAATAGCACAGGCCCAAAAGATTTTGGGTATCAGGCGCTTGTTCCATTTCATAAGATTTTATAAGAAAATCTTTAGCGCAATCAAAATCCTCCAGCAAATAATATATTCTTCCTGCAATAAAGAGCATAAACGGTGCCGGAATACAGTTTTTCATTGCTTTATCAATTAATTCTTTTGCAGTGTCAAATTGATTTAAGTGAGTTTTATTTAATGCGTTTAATGCAAGGCATTCTGGGTCATTATCAGAAATTTGCATTGCTTTTTGATAAATTTCATCAGCTTTTTCAAAATCAGACACCGAATGAAAATAATTTGCATATTCTAAAACAATTCTCATATCATCAGGCGCGTAATTATAAGCCTTGGTAAATTCATCTTTTGCATAATCAAATAATCTTTTATTAAGATAAATAACTCCTAAATCTTTATGAGCCGGCGCAAATTCAGGTTCAAGCCCGCAAACTTTTTTCAAAATTTGTTCTGCGCGGTCAAAATCATCTGTTTTAACACATAAAATTGCCAGTTCATAATAATCTCTATAATTAGTGCTTCCTTGTTTTATTAATTGTTCATAAATTTCTTTTGCCTTAGAAAATTGTCCGATGTTAATAAAAATTGATGCCAATTTTTTTAAAATATTCACAGATTTCGGACTCATTATAATTAATTGGGTTAGCAAAGAAATTGCAACTTCAAATTCTCCGATTGCCTCATAGCAGCAAGCCAGATTATATTTGTAAGTTGTTTTTTGAGGGTAAGTTGAGGCAAGGTGTTTGTAGTGCTCAATTGCCTGCATAATTTTACCTGATTTAACCTCAGAAATTGCCCATGCGACTATATAACTGTCTTCTTCTGGTTCTAAATTATGTGCCTTTTCAAAATATTCACAAGCTTGTTGATGATGGTTTTGAATTTGATAAATAGTTCCGATATTAAAGTATGCTAAAGAATCCTTTTGGTTTAATTCTGAGGCTTTTTTATATGCTTCAATTGCTTTATCATAATTTCCCAAAGTTAATTGAGAAGTTCCGATGTTATTATAAATCTGAGCGTTATCAGGTTTTATTTTTAAAGCTTGTTCAAGATTTTCTATACATTGTTCAAATTTGTTATCTGCCATATAAGCAGTGCCTAAAATGTATAAAACATTGTATCTGTCTTGGTCATCTTTGCATAAATCTATTGCGCTTTTTGCAATATTAACCGCTTTTTCCGGTTCATTAGATTTTATATAAATAATTGAAAGACTTTTATACGCATCAAGATATTGCGGACGAATTTCAATAACATATTTGTAAGCTTGTTTTGCCTGCGGAATCATTTTTAAATTGTCATAACAGCACCCCAAATAATACCAGCACAGCGCATCATCCTGACGGAATTTAATTATATCTTCAAAAATAACTCTTGCACCGTCAAAATCGTTTAGGTTAATTTTACACAAAGCGAGTAACTTTTTTGCATCAACGTCTTGTGGATCTTTTTCCAATGCTTTTGAAATTTCTTTTTGCGCTTTATCGTAGTGTGAATTTTCTATTAATCCGTGAATTAAATCAGCTTCTTTCTCATTCATAATGATAATATCATATCATAAAATCAGATTTTAGTATAAAAATAAGATATAATAAACCCAAAAAGCTTAAGCTGCAGCGCCTAAATCCAGTTTCATATATAATGATCTAAAAAACGGAAGTTTTTCTCCCTCATTATCTTTTGAATAAATAGCGGAAAAATCCAAAACATATTCTTGCGGATCTTCAATTATATAATCTGATTTATTTTCGATTATAGGCTCCTCATCTCCGATAAAACTACTGAAAGTTTCAGGTTTTTCTTCTGTAATTATGTCGCAAGAATCTTGTTCTTCATTTTCTGTTTCTTTTTGCATAATTTCGGCTTTTTTAGCAGTATATGAAAAAAGTTTATCTATATTTTGTGAAACTTCTTCTTTTACGTATGTTTTAAAAACATTACTGTACTTGTTTGCTTTTGTATCTAAATCATTGATTTTTGATAAATTTTTTCTTACGATCTGCGATAACATAAATTTACTCCCCTTTAAACTCAATTTATGTTTTGAGTATAGAAAGTTTTTTATACCATCGCATACTCCGTTTGGAGTATTTCTTTTGAAAAATCAATCTTGTGTCGGTAAAGTAAATCCAAAGGTTGAGCCGTGATTAGGTGAAGAATTTACAAATACATGACCGCCGTGGTGTTTTTCTATAGTTGTTTTCACCAAGTGTAGTCCTAATCCTGTACCTTTAACGGAATGAGTTTTGTTTTCTACTCTGTAAAATCTTTCAAACACTTTTTTGTGAAACTCCGGTGCAATTCCGATTCCTTCATCTCTTACCGTCACAACTATTTGATTGTTTTCGGGTTCATTATATAATTTTACGGTTATTACAGAATCTTTTGGAGCGTATTTTATTGCATTTGATAAATAATTTGTTAATGCGCGCGCGATCGCGTCATAATTGCAATTGATTAACGGAATATTTTTTTCTTTTTCTACTTTAATTGTTAAATTATTTTCATTTAACAATGCCTCAACTTCTTTTACGCAATAATCTATTAATTGTGAAATGTCATTTGGAGATTTTTCTATTTTGGCATTTGAATCAAGCCTTGAAAAATCCAAAATGTCATTAACCATATTTTGAAGTCTTATAATTTCAGTATTTATAGTTCCAATGAATTCTTTTTGTGATTCATAATCAAAATCGTTTCCGTAATTATACAACGTATCAATATATGTTCTCAAAACCGTAACAGGGGTTCTCAATTCATGTGAAACATTTGAAATAAACTGTGATTTCATCATATCCATTTCAGTTTCTCTTGTTACGTCAATTAAGACAATTATATAGCCGACATATTCGTGATTTTGAGTAAACATAGGCGATATAATTGATTTTAAAACTTTGTCATCTAAATTTATATTAAATATAACCGGTTTTTGAGTTTTTTCTTCTAAGGAAAGTTTTTTATATTCATCTATTTTTTCAGAAAAACAAAACTTTCCGTCCGAATCAACATAATTTTTTATACTTGTATTAATAAGCTGATCCCCCTGAAGTTCTAATAATTCTTTTGCATGATCGTTTAACAGGGTAACTGTGTCGTTGTTATCGCAAACTACAACACCGTTTGCAATACTCATTAATACCGCTTTTAATTTATTTCTTTCTAATGTTAGCTGTTCAATATTTTCCATTTCGTAAATTCGAAGTTTGTTTGACATGTCGTTAAATGCGTCAAAAAGTCCCATAACTTCTTCACTTACATCTTTTGCCTTTATTTTATATCCGAATTCTCCTGTTGTAATTTTTTTTACACCGTTATGTAAAATTTTTAATTCTCTGGTAATCAGGTAAGTGTTTATCAATATGACAAAAGCAAAGACAATCCAAACAATTGCAAAAACAAATAAGATAGATGCTCTTGTTGTTGCAGAAATTTTATCTGTTAAATTTCCTGATAATCCGAGAGAAACTGACCCTAATCCTGAATTATCCGAATTATTGATCATTGGAGAAGATACAACAATACTAAGTTTTTTTGAGTTATTTATGTTGTTTTTTTGAGATGAATAAATTATATTCCCGTCAATATCTCTGAATTCAATAAAAACAATATCTTTATGTGCTTTTAAAATCAAATCGGAGTGATTTTTTAAGATTTCACTTGTCTTAGTTTTGTCAGCATCCTTAATCAAATCTGACGATTCTATAGCTAATGTCTTTGAGATAACTTGTCCGAAATTTTGATAGCTTTCGTTAAGATTCTTTTGGATATTAAATGTCACAAAAACGGCAATAGCCATAATCAATAATGTACTAAAAATCAAACCTGCAATTATGAGTTTGTTTTGTACAGTAAAATTCATTTTTGGATTTTTTCCCATATCAAAATTATACAAAAACAAAAAAATAAAGATAGTATAAAATTTTTAAATGTCTTTTACGATCTTAATCGCTTCAACCATACTTCTAAAATCAGCAATATTTTTACCTGCAATATCAAATGCTGTTCCATGCCCCGGTGAAGTTCTTATGATGTCTAATCCTATAGTCATGTTTACTGTTTTTTCTGCGGCAATTGTTTTAATCGGAATTAA
>CAMNNA010000048.1 GCA_946545285.1 uncultured cyanobacterium
ATGGGGCGTCTGGTGGGATTCGAACCCACGCATATCGGAACCACAATCCGAGGTCTTAACCGCTTGACGACAGACGCCATCTTTACTTACTTTTCTATTCTATCCCCTCAATTCCTAAAATCAAGTATTTTCGTTTTAAATATTTGAAAATCTATTAAGTTTTGTAAATCAATATTCGCTTTTTCAGCAATTTTTGATCAAAAAAATACTTTTTTATATAGAGAGTATATAAAATGGAGATACGATTTTATGGTAAAAATCGGCAAAGTGCCTTCTAATTTGATCGTTAATTTAAATCCTAGTTCAAATATCGAATTTAATAAAACTTATGCACCTTTTTTTGATACAGGTCCAAAATTTGTTTCTCCAGGATTTGAATATGCCGCATCAAAACTTATTGTAGGTTTGACGGATGCTGAAAATAATTTTGTGCCTGTTACTCCTAAAGTTATTCGTTCAGCACTAAAACCGCAAAAAAACCTTAATCCGGCAAAAATTCCAACATAAATTAAATTTTTATATAAAAAAAGAGTTAAGACTTAAATGCCTTAACTCTTTTTCTATTTTAAAAAATCTTAAGCAGAATATACACTTACCTGCTTTTTAGTTCTTCTGTGAGGTTCAAATTTTACAGTTCCGTCAATTAACGCATACAATGTATCGTCAGAGCCGATACCTACGTTATTTCCCGGATGAATTTTTGTTCCTCTTTGGCGAACCAAAATATTTCCTGCTTTTACAGCCTCTCCGCCGAATTTCTTAACGCCTAAACGCTTCGCTTCGGAGTCACGGCCGTTACGGGTAGATCCCATACCTTTCTTATGTGCCATTTTTCATTTTCTCCTTTACTTTTTTTACTATCTTACGAATTAGGCAACTTATTCAGCTGCTGTTTCTTCTGTTTCTTTTGTTGACTTTTTAGCAGTAGTTCTGATTTTTGAAATCATTACTCTGGTAAATTGTTGTCTGTGCCCTTGTTTTCTTCTGTAACCTTTTTTAGGTCTTTGTTTGAACACAATAATTTTTTTAGCTTTGTCGTGTTTAACGATTTTACCTTCAACAGAAGCGCCTGTTACATAAGGTTGACCTACTTTTGACTTCTTGCCGTTAACAATCATAACGATGTTGTCAAAAACAACTTTAGAATCTGCTTCGCCATCTAAAAGTTCTACATCAACAAAACGGCCTTCTTCTACTTGGTACTGTTTACCGCCTGTTTCAACGATTGCGTACATTTTATTTATCCTTTCAGCTTGTGGGTTCGTAACGCGAAAGCCAATATAACTCAGAACATCAATAACAGCCCTTTAGCTATTTGTTTTCGGCCCTCGGTTTTTTATAACGATTGCCCGAGTAATACGTAAAATTATTATCATTCGCGCATAAATCGTTGTCAAGTAGTTTTAATTATTGTTAAGCACGATTTGCGCAAATAAAAAAGTCCGAAATCTTCGGACTTTTGAACTTATTATAAAAATACTAGGCTTTTTTGCCGTATCTTTTGTTAAATCTTTCAACTCTACCTTCAGAGTCGAGGATTTTTTGCTGACCTGTATAGAACGGATGGCATTTGTTGCAAATTTCAACTGTCAAACCGTCAACTACAGATCCTGTTTCAATTTCGTTTCCGCAAACACATTTGATAACTGTGCTTTTATAATCCGGATGTATTCCTTCTTTCATTTTTTTACCTTCTTTCTTTCAAGATTCCAAACTTGAATATTATTTCGACTAATTACAAACTACAACGCTAAATATTTAAAATCAAGTTTATATTAATATAATTTTACCATTTCTTAAAAATAAAAAACACCGCAAGAATTATCAGTGCGAATCCAACCAAATAATTCCATTTAAATTGTTCTTTCAAATAAAGAATTGAAAACACGCTAAAAACAACAAGAGTAATAACTTCCTGAATAGTTTTTAATTGAGTTGCATTATAAACTTCATATCCTAAGCGATTGGCCGGAACTTGAAAACAATATTCAAAAAACGCTATACCCCAGCTTATTAAAACAATAGTCCAAAGTGCGCCTGATTTTATTTTTAAATGCCCGTACCACGCAAATGTCATAAAAATATTTGATATTGTCAGTAAAATTATCGGTGTAATATATTTAACCATTTTCCATGTTTTCCTTAAAGCTTCCTCAATAGTATAACGAAAAAATATTGTAAAACATAGTCGATAGATAAGCAACTGCCTGATATAAAATAAGATAAGCAAAATAAGTGCGTTACAAGGTTTATAAAATCTTGTAACGCACTATTTATCATTCACTATTCAATTTATAATGGTTGATACTAAACGTTTGCCAATTCTTTTGATTGTTCAAGTTTTAGTGTAACGGTAGTAATATCGCAAACCGAACTTGGTCCGAAATATTGAATTGCCCCTGGGAATAAATATCTGTCATTCATTGCCCAGTCTTGGCGATTTTTTTCCAATTCTTTAAATACCGGTCCGTTTAGTTCAACAAGTGCTTTTTTAATAACGGGTTTCATTGCATTATGTCTGCGTTCCATATTCATCATCATAGTTAACGGTACACCGCCTGCAATCCATTCTTGTGCAGGGGCTGTAAGGTTTTTAACTGAAGATAAATAACCTGTTAAGCCGTTAGAAATCAATGCAAATGCGTTATAACCCAGTGAATAGCAATAATCAGCGTCAAAGTTTGATGGGAATGCACATCTTCCTTCATACCCAAAGAAATGCGATTGGGCGCTGAATTTTCCGCTGAAATTGATTGATTTAAGTTTTGCGCTAATCATTTCGATTAACAATTTTTCTGTTTCTATTTTTGAAACCTGAACATTTCCGTGCGGGTCACGATCCGCAAGTAATTGTTCTTTAATAAGTGTTGGTAATGATTTATAAACACTTGCGTTTTCAGAATCTAATCTGTTTTCTACAATTTCAATTTTAGATTTTGCATCTGCATTTTTAAACGTTGGATCAGATTCCAGTGAAGGCATGATGTTATTCAAATTTGAAATCATTGAACCCATTTCAGGGATAAATTCGATTAAACCTTCAGGAATTACTGCGATACCAAAGTTTTTGCCCATTTCAGAACGTTTTACAATGATATCTGTCATATAATCAATAATTGATGCTAATGACATTTTCTTTTCGCTTACTTCTTCAGAAATTAGAGTAATATTTGGTTGTGTTTGTAATGCGGCTTCCAATGCAACATGTGATGCGCTTCTGCCCATAATTTTAATAAAGTGCCAGTATTTTTTTGCTGAATTTGCGTCACGTTCAATGTTTCCGATTAGTTCAGCATAAGTTTTTGTTGCCGTATCAAATCCGAATGAAATTTCTATTTGATCGTTTTTTAAATCTCCGTCAATTGTTTTTGGGCATCCGATAACTTGAATTCCGCAATTATTTTTTACAAACCATTCCGCTAATAACGCTGCGTTTGTGTTTGAATCATCTCCTCCGATAATTACTACGGCACTGATGTTTAAACTTTTGCAAACAGCTAAAGATTTTTGGAATTGTTCTTCGGTTTCTAATTTTGTTCTGCCCGAACCAATAATGTCAAATCCGCCTGTGTTTCTGTATGCATTAATGAATTCATCATCAAATTCAACATATTTCCCTTCAATAATCCCTGAAGGTCCACCCAAAAATCCGTATAACTTGTTTGATGAATTTGATTTTTTTAATGCGTCATACAATCCTGCTATGACGTTATGTCCTCCGGGAGCTTGTCCGCCTGATAAGATTACACCTACATTCAAAGTTTTTGATTCTTTTGCATTGTTAGAAGATTTGAATGTTACGGTCGGTTTTCCGTATGTGTTAGAAAATAAATTTCTAATATCTTCCTGATCTCCTACTGATTGAGTTGCAGAACCTTCAATCATTTCAACGTAATTAACTCCGTTTTGTAAACTGGAAGGTAATTTTGGCTCATACTTTAATCTTTCAATTTGTAATGGTGAAAGTTTAGTCATGTTTAAATCCTTTCTTTTAATTTGTGTTCTACGAAATATATTTTATTACAAAAAAGAAAAATTTAAACACTAAAAAACGCCAAACAAACTTAATACTAAGAAGTCAATTTGGCGTTTTTAGTCTTTCTATCTTTCGTGTAAAGTATTCTTAAATCAATCCTAAAACTTTTTTATACCAAGAGAAAGTTTCTAACTCAGTACCATTGAAGGTTGTTTTGGCACATTGTTTTTTCAAATAGTTTTCAAATTCATCGTAAAACGGTGATTTTGTTTTTTTAATTTCTTTTTCCGAAACTGCTGTTACCATAGAACACACTCCTTTACACATTTTACACATCACCTAACTTTTGTTATATTATACCATGGTTGTAGTAATTTTTCTAGTGGGTAAAAAAAAGATTCCCCTCATGTTCAATAAAAATAAGATAATTAATTGTAAAAAATTGTTAAGACGTTTTGTTTAAATAAAAATACAAAAATAAATTAAAATTTTTCCTAAAAATTTAACATATTTGTGGTAAAATTTTTATATGATATTAATAGGCGAAAATATACATATAATTTCAAAAACGGTTAGAGAAGCACTTGAACAAAAAGACGAAAATTTTGTCAAAAATTTGATAAAAATTCAGCAAAATTTGGATGGAATTGATTTAAATATCGGCCCTGGAAATAAAAAATTTGACACATTTTTTGATTGGATTTGCCCTATGTGCGAGGGGATAAAAATTTCGTTTGACACAACAAATCCTAAATTGATATTGTCGGGATTAGAAAATGTAAAAAATCCTCAGGATTGTTTTATAAACAGTATTTGTTTGAATGAAAAGTTTTATGAAGTTTTGGATATTGCGAAAAAATATAATTCAAATCTTATTGCTCTTGCAATGGATAAACAGGGTGTAAGAAAGAGTGCTGATTCAAGAATGGAATTGGTCTTTGAACTTTACGAAAAACTTGTTGAATCAGGCATTGAATCTGAAAAAATATTTTTTGATCCTCTTGTTTTGCCGATAAAATTTGACCAAACCCAAGGAATTGAAGTTTTAAATACCATAAGAATGGTAAAAGAGGGGATTGAAGATGTAAAAACAATAGTTGGATTATCAAATATTTCAAACGGAATTCCGACAAATTTGCGCCCGCTGGTAAATCGTGTTTTTGGGGTAATGGCATATGGCGCGGGTTTGGATTCTGCGATAATTGATGCTAAAGATGTTGAATTAATAAGGATATTTAAGATGTTAGATAAAGGTTCTGTTGAATCTGAACTTGATTCTTTGTACAAACAAATTTTTGAAATTGTGAAAAATTACGGGGATTTAAGTGAAATAAAATATGATCAAAGTGATATAAATTTAAAAAATATCATGGCTTGCGTCAAGATTTTATTTAATCAGGAATTGTATTCTGATATTTTTGCACGAGTTTAAATTTTGTGATAGAATATTTAATGTAAGTTTAGCGGATATATGGATATGAAAAAAAGAATTTTAACAGCACTATTAATTTCGGCAATGGCGTGTTTTACAACCAACAGTTCGGATGCATTGATGAATTCGGAAGCGAATTTGTTGTATCAGCAGGCATGCAGTGCTGAACATCAGCAAGATTTAAAAGAAGCGATTTCAAAATTGGAACAAGCAGTTTCTATTGCAGGGCCTGATGCGATGCTTTATACAAAGCTTGCCGGAATATATTCCGAAATTGATGAATATGATAAGGCATTAGAAATTTATAAAAAGGTTATAGATATAAATCCTGATGATGCCTTTATTTATATAAGTATCGGGAGTATTTATGAAAATCAAGGGAAATACAAACAAGCCCTTGAATCTTATAACAAAGCGTTGGATATTTTTCCGGAATATCGTTATAATTACTACAACATAGGAAATGTTTATTATCAATTAAGAGATTATAAAAATGCTGTTGAAGCATATAATTTATTTTTAGAAACTTACAGTGCGCACACAGATTCAAGAGAGAATTTGGCCTCATCATACTTTGCGTTAAAAGATTACAATAATGCTTCAAAACAATACAAAATAATATATGATAAGAACCCTGATATATTCAAGCATTATAGTGAATACGGGTTATCTTTGCTGAATTCGGATTCTGCGGAATTAGCTATTGAAATGCTTGAAAAAGCGGTTGAAAGAGATCCTGAAAATTATTCGGCACACTTGGGGCTTGCTCAGGCTTATCAGGATTTAGGTAAAAATTCTGAGTCTTATGATCAATATCAGGTTGTATTAGAGCATGTTCCGAATTTAAATACAGTAAGGCTTGATTATGCGAATTTACTTGCTGATATGGATAAAAATACAGAGGCAATTGAACAGTATATTCTTTATATAAAAGCTTTTCCGGATGATTTTAACGGTTATGCGAATTTAGCGTCTGTTTATAAAGAATTAAAAAATTATGACAAAGCAATTGAAAATTATGAAATTGCAATTGAGAAATCACCTAATAATTTAGATTACAAAAAAGATATTGCAAATTGTTATCATAATAAAAAAGATTATTCAAATGCAGTTGCATATTATGATCAAGTTTTATTATCAGAACCTGACAATTATAATATAAAATTTAATAAAGCGTTAGCTTTGCATGCTCTGAAAAATTACGATGAAGCTATAAGTATTTATCAACAGCTATATAAAATTAAAAGCGAAAAAACGGTAAAAGACAATTTGAATAATGCGTTGGTATCAAGAGGGCATGTAAGAATTGAAGAAAATAATCTTGAAGGTGCGGCTGCTGATTTTAAACTTGCTATAAAAAACGGATATGATGACGGTTATGCGTATTACGGAATGGCAAAAATTTACCGAATCCAAGGTAACAATACAAAAGCAAGTGAAAATTACGAAAAAGCTATTGCGCTAAATCCTGATAAAACTTTATATAGTGCAGAGTATAGTGAATTTATTTCGTCATTGTACGCCCCAAAAGTAAATGTCGAAAAAACTGAGAATCCTTCTGAATTACCTTCTATAAGTCTTTCATTAGAAGATGATAAGAAAGCTGCAGATTCTGTCATTAAAGAAAAATCTCAAGTTCTTATTAAGCAAAGTGAAACTTTTATTTCGCAAGGGGACAAAGATTATAAAAACCAAAATTACGATGCTGCTATAAAAAATTATCAAAGTGCTTTGCAGCTTGTGCCGGATGATGCTTTAACTCTTTTAAAAGTCGGAATTTCATATAACAATTTATCTGACACGACAAGGGCAATAAATTATTATCAAAAAGCAATTATTGTAAATCCTGATTATACGGATGCTTGGTTTAACTTAGGACTTGCATATGCAAATGAAAACAATCTTATTGAATCTCAAAAATCTTTGGAAAAAGTAATAGAATTGGATTCTGATTATAATTACGGTTATGCTTATTATGCTTTGGCAATGGCGTTTGAAAATCAGGGTAAAAAATCTGATGCCGTAAAAAATTACAAATTATTTATAAAACATAATTCTGATAAAGAATTGATAAATGATGTTCAAAATAAAATTAAAGAACTTCAAAAATGATAAAAAAATTTCTATTAGCAATTACAATATTAATACTTGGAGTGTTTTTATCAGGATGCGATAATGAAAAACCTCAAGTTCTTTATAATACTTATCCTTTTACCAAAGATACAATAACGTCAAATACAAATTTTTTACCTCGGGGAAAAATTTATTATTTAATAACTTTACCAAAAATTGTTGAAAGTCGTATGTTATATATTCAAATTTTAAAAACCGGCGGGCAAAATCGACTTGGGTATGAACTTGTTTGGGGAAATCGTGTTCATTTAAAAACCGATCAAATTCATTATTATACGGATTATGTAGTGCTAAATGCATCAGGAACTTATGTTATGAGAATATATTCTCAGGATAATCCGACAAAAATTTTAACTACTTCAGAATTTCACATAAAGTAAAGGACTAATCATGAAGAATTTTTATAAAATAGACAAACTTAATTTTTTAACAGCTGGCATGCCGTTATCAACCGGAACAAAAGGGTACCCCAGAGCATTTGAAATATTAGAAGAAATGGGTTTAGACGGAATGGAAGTTGAATTTGTTCATGGGGTGAGAATGAGTGATGAAACCCGTAAATTTTTAAAATCGAAAGTTGAAGAAAAAGGGTTTGTATTAACGTCTCACGGGCCGTTTTATGTGAATTTGAATTCAAAAGAACCCGAAAAAATTGAGGCAAGTGCAAACAGAATTATTGAAACAGCAAAAGCAGCACATGATTTTGGGGGTTACAGTATAACATTTCATGCGGCATTTTATCTTGGGATGGAGCCGGATGATGTTTATAAAAACGTTAAAACTCAGATTCAAAAAATATCTGATGTTTTAAAATCCGAAAATATAAAAATGTGGATAAGGCCGGAAACAACAGGAAAATCTTCTCAATGGGGAAGTTATGAAGAAATAATTAAACTTTCAAAAGAATTTGATTGTGTATTGCCGTGTATTGATTTTTCGCATATTCACGCAAGAACAGGCGGAGAATTTAATACCTATGATGAATTTTGTATGGTATTAGACAAAATCGGTAAAGAATTGGGTGATTTCGCATTGAATAATTTTCATGCGCACTTAGCGGGTATTGATTATAGTTCAAAGGGTGAGAAAAAGCACTTAAATCTTAATGATTCCGATATGAATTACAAGGATTTATTAAAAGCATTAAAATCCTTTGATGTCAAAGGTGCGCTTGTTTGTGAAAGTCCAAATATTGAATCGGATGCAAAAATTTTAAAGGATTACTATTTAAGCATTTAAAATTTTTTATTTTCTAATGCTTAATCTTTCGAGTTTGCGAACAAATCTTACAAGTTTTGATTCTTTGTCTGCTGTTATAGAATCAACTAAAATAGTTTTGCACCCCAAAAGTTTTCCGCATAAAATATCAGTTAAAGGTCTGTCACCTATTAAAACACAGTCTTTTGGACTGATATTATAATCATCTAAAAAAGCTCTTACTAATCTTGTTCCGGGCTTTCCTGCCCTGAATAACAGCGGAAAATCAGAAATTTTAGTTACTTTTGATATGTATTCTTCGTTTTTGTTATTAGAAACAACCGCGATAAAAAATCTGTCAGATGCATTTTTTAGCCAAGAATAAGTTTCATCTGTGTAAACTCCTGATTTAGATGCCATAATTGTACTGTCTAAATCAAGCAGTATTGCGTGAATACCTATTCTTTCAAGTTCATCAAAATCCACTTCATAAATGCTTTTTAAATTGTAATCAGGTTTAAGAAACATGCTCTTTAATTCCTATTGTTCTTGCAATTGCGTATTTATAATCTCGCGGTTCTTTTTCAAGTTTTACATAAATATCTGCGTTGGTATTGCCGACTTCAATTTCAGACCCGTTTTCATCGTATATAGCTAAAATTTTTGTTCTGAAAAGTTCTGAAGGGGTAATAATTTCTACTTCATCACCTTTCAAAATTTTATTTTTTATTTTTACAAGATAAACGACAGACCCTGAAACAAGTTCAGGCTGGCAAAAATAAGCATCTTTTTTATCATGGAATTCGAAAAGAAAATCAGCACCTGCAAGTCCTTTTGATAATCCGTAACTATACTGTCCGGATTGATCCTTACTTAAGGCAAAACCTGTTGTATAACCTCTATTTCCTACTTTTTTCAATTCTTCAAAATATTTATCCATATCAGCGTTTGGATTTTCATAAATTTCATCAATAGCCGCACGATAAGTTTTTGCGACAGCAGAAACATAATAAAGGCTTTTAGTTCTTCCTTCAACTTTAAATGAATCTACACCGGCATCAATCATTTCTTTTAAATGATGAACTAAGCACAGATCTTTCGGGCTTAAAATATGGGATCCGTGTTCATCTTGGTTTATTTCATAATATTCATTCGGTCTTGTTTCTTCGACGAGTTTATAACTCCAACGGCAAGGCTGACAGCAGTTTCCCTGATTAGAAATTCTTTCGCCATCGGTAAAATAATCACTTAGCAAACATCTGCCAGAGTATGAAACGCATTGCGCGCCGTGAATAAAACATTCAATCTCCATATCAGGAACTTTAGCTTTAATTTCGGCAATTTCCGGAATTGACAGTTCTCTTGCTAAAACTACACGTTTTGCCCCCATATCCTGCCAGAATTTTACGCATTCATAGTTTAAAATATTAGTTTGCGTACTTATATGCAGTTCAGTATCAGGCATGTGTTTTTTTAAAAGTCTTAAAATCCCGAAATCACTCACCAAAATTGCATCCGGATTTGCGTCTTTAATTATATCAATTGTTTCTTCAAGGTGTCTGATATCTTTATTAAACGCAAAGATATTTAAGGTTGTGTAGGCTTTAGCACCTAAGCTGTGTGCCAAATCAATTGCTTGCTTTAAGTTATCAAGAGTGATTATATTCCCCTTTCTCATAGCACGCAAACTAAAATCAACTACCCCTAAATAAACTGCGTCAGCACCATATTTTACGGCATATTCAAGTTTTTCTATGTTGCCCGCAGGCATTAATAATTCAACTTTATCCATAAGTCAATAATAGGATAAACTATTTTAATAATCAACCAAACAGGTGATGTTCTTTTTGGGGTAAATATAGAAAATAGGATTGTTAAAACGAGTTAAGTTTATCAAAAAGGCAGGTTACAAATGCGTGCAATAACAAATGCAACAACTACAATAAAAGAAATATGGTCATATCAACATCCGGTAATGCATACTTGGTTTGTATTTAGTGCTGCATCTTTGGGATTAATGTTTGCCTTGCTTTTTTATTTGGGATAGTTTTGTAAATTAAGAATACTGAATAGATTTATAAATCCGGTAAAACATTTTTAATATTTTTTTATCATTTTTGAATGCACTAACTAAAGTTTTTTCCATTTCTTTTTCGGAAATATCACTGAAATAGTATATTTCATAAGGGCTGATATTTAATACTTTGGCTAATTTTTCCAATGTATCAGGCGACGGCGCAAATTTCCCTGTTTCCATATAGCTAAGGCTTTGGGGCTCTATTCCTATCAATTCCGCAAGCTTTTCCTGTGTGAACCCTTTGCTTTTTCGTATAGTTTTAATTCTTTTCCCGATTAAGATTTTTATATCTTTCATAATTAAATTATGAATACAAATCTGTTTCAAAAAATAAAGTATTTATTTAAAAATATTGACAGGTTTAAATAAATAGTTTATAATGCTTATATAAATAGTTTAAATTTTAATAATAATTAAATGTATTAGTTTTAATTACGGAGGATTTTATGATGGTCGAATTTGATAAAAAATTTGGATTTACTTGTGGGGGTAAATTAAGAGTAGGCTTTACCTTAGCCGAGGTCTTAATTGTCCTTGGTGCAATCGGAGTAGTTGCAGCATTGACATTACCGACATTGATTAGTAATGTCCATGACAAAGTAGTTG
>CAMNNA010000049.1 GCA_946545285.1 uncultured cyanobacterium
TCGTTTTCACCTGAAATAAAATATTTTTGCATTGCAAGAAAAAATATTATAATCGGAATTGTTGAAATAATAGAGCCTGCCGCAATAAAGCGCCAATTCGAAGAAAACATTCCCTGTAAATTATTTACCCCGACAGGGAGTGTATACATGCTCTCTTTTGTCAAAACAATACTTGGCCATAAGAATTCGCCCCAAGAGCCAATAAAAGTAAATATTGCCAAAACCGCCAATGTAGGTTTAACCATTGGCAGAATTACCCGCCAAAATAATTGAAAAACATTGCACCCGTCTACAATAGCGGCTTCTTCCATTTCTTTCGGAATTGCCAAAAAAGCCTGCCTCATAAGAAAAATCCCAAAAGCGCTTACTGCAAACGGCATAATTAACCCGATAAATCCTAATGTTTGCCCGTAAGTGTCTACCAAATGCAGTTTTAGGGTCACCAGATATACCGGAAGCATTATCGCTTGAAACGGAATCATTATTGTTGCAAGAATTGCAAAAAAAGTTACTTTTTTCCCTTTGAATTCCATTCTTGCCAAAGGATACCCAGCAAGTGAAGACAGTATTAAATTTAATAAAACTGTTCCCCCCGCAACAATCATGCTGTTGACAAAATATTTCATCAAATCGACTCTGTGCCAAACACCAATATAATTTGCAAAAGTAAAATCTTTCGGAATTATTGTCGGAGGATAAGCAAAAATGTTTTCCCCCGCACCCTTAAATGATGTCGATAAAAGCCATATAAAAGGAAATATTGATAGTAACGACACAAAAATAAGTACCGAATGTATTGTTATTTTTTCAATTATTTTTTTCATATTTGATACTTATTCCTTTCAAAAAATAAAATATTTATTAAAGAAAAAATCATTACAATAACCAATAAAATCACGGCCATTGCGGAGGCATACCCTAAATCCAAATTTTCAAACGCTTTTTCGTATATATAATATACAATTGTTTTTGTGGAATTTAGCGGTCCGCCTTTTGTCATAACATAAATTTCGGCAAAAATTTTCATAGCAGATATTGAACTTATTGTTGAAACAAGGGCAATTGTCGGCATAACATGCGGAACTGTTACGGTTAAATGTTTAGTCCAAAATCCGGCTCCATCAATGTCACATGCTTCATATAACTCTTGCGGAATACTCATCAAAGCTGACAGATAAATCATCATATAATATCCAATGCCCTTCCAAATGGTAAGAATAATTACTGAATATATTGCATAATTCGGATCAGTCAGCCAGCCGATAGCAGGTAAATGAATTAATTGCATAAAATAATTTAAAATCCCGTTTTGTGCGTATAGCCATTTAAACGCAATCGCTGCAACAACAATTGATACAATTACCGGAAGATATATAAGTATTTTGTATAAAGTTATTCCTCTGATTTTTTGATTAATTAATACGGCCAAAAATAGCGGAATTATCGCCAAAATCGGAACTGCAACAATAAGGTAAATAATTGTGTTTAGCATTACTTTATAAAAAATAGGGTTGTGTAAAATTTGAATATAATTATTAAATCCAAAAAAATCAGGATTATATATGCTGTTTGAATAGTCAAAAAAACTTAAATAAAAAGTTTGAAAAAATGGGATAAAGAAAAATATCACCAACACCAAAATTGCCGGTAATAAAAATAAATATGGCGCCCATTTCCGATAATACTTTGTCACGGTTATTATTATCCTACGTTTTGTTGTTACGGTCAAGGATTTTAATATTTATAATTTACTTAAAAAGTTGGAATTTCTTAACTTTTATTCATATTTTGCAAAAATTATTGTACTTTTTTTCTATTTAAAATACTATGTTGACAAGAATAATATAAAATGTTTTAAGGAATAAAAAGAGGTAAATCAGGTGGAAAACATAGTTTCAGACATTTTTGCAAGAAAAGAAAATACTCAAACAACAAATAGTTATAATTCTAACATCAATCCGACCAAAATTAAAGTTGTCGGTGTTGGCGGCGGAGGCGGAAACGCTGTTAATCGAATGATTAAGTCCGGATTGTCAGGTGTTGAATTTTGGCTTATGAATACTGATTTGCAGGTTTTGGCTAACGGTCAAACACAAAACAGAATTCAATTGGGTTCAACTTCTACAAAAGGTTTAGGCGCAGGCGGTGATCCTTCAGTTGGAGAAAAGGCTGCTCAAGAAGCTCATCAGGAAATTACAACTGCATTAGAAGGTGCAGATATGGTATTTATTACAGCTGGAATGGGCGGCGGTACTGGTACCGGTGCTGCTCCTGTTGTTGCAAAAATTGCAAAAGAATTAGGTATTTTAACTATCGCGGTTGTTACAAAACCTTTTTCTTGGGAAGGCAAAAAACGCCAAAATCAAGCAAATGGCGGACTTGATAAGTTAAAAGAATATGTTGATTCAGTAATTGTTGTACCGAATGATAAACTTCTTCAAGTTGTGGATAGACAAGTTTCACTTCCTGAATCATTTATTATTGTAGATGAAGTATTGTTGCGCGGTGTTCAAGGTATTTCTGATATAATTACTGTTCCGGGAATTATAAATGTGGATTTTGCAGATGTTAAAGCTGTAATGCAGGCATCAGGTTCTGCATTGATGGGTATAGGCAGGGCACAAGGCGAAGGCAGAGCAATTAAAGCTGCTCAGCAAGCTATTAATTCTCAATTGTTAGAATCTTCAATAAACGGCGCTTCAGGAGTAATTGTTAATATTACCGGCGGACCTGATATGGGTATTCACGAAATTAGTGATGCTGCATCACTTATTCATGATGCGGTTTTAGATGATGCAACTGTTATTATCGGTACTGCTGTTGATGAAAAAATTCAAGGTGAAATTCAAATTACTGTTATTGCAACAGGTTTTGAATTAAAATCAAATATTCCGACATCATTTGGAACTTCATCTGCAGGAGTAAGCGGTGAAAGTTCTGCTCCGTCTATAAATGCTGCGGACTTTTTCTCAGGCGCATTTAATGCTGAAACAAAATCTATTTTAGATAACGGAAGTAAGAATTTCAAAAATATTGAAATTCCTGACTTTTTAAAAAGATAAACCATGATGTTTTGTATATACTTAGTACGGTTATCATTTTATGATAACCGTTTTTTTGCTTGACATTGTGAAAATCATCATTAAATAAAAAATCATACAAAAGTATGACTACTTAATTTTCAAAATATGGTAGAAAAGTAGTGTAATGTATCTGACTTTGGGTAGAGTAAAAACATGGGATTGAGCTTAGAAAACATATACAGACGGCCGTTTGGAGGCCAAAATAGCAGAAACAATGTAAAACAAAAGACTGAAAATGAAAAATCAGCCCAAACTCAGCGTGAAAATCAAACAGGCGGAGATTCTAAAAGTAAAGGACTTCAATATATTGAAACTGAAAACAAACCTCCGATATATTCTAAAACGGATTCAAGGTTTGCAATGCCTGCTGCAAGTGCTTATAATAGTGTTAGTATAAATAACCCCGCATATAAAAATCAGCTTGAAAAAACACAGCCTCAATCAATTCAAAGTTCTTTAGAAAAAAAACGGCTTGACAGTCAAATAAACATAGCGCAAATTTTGAAAGATTTTAAAAATACCGCGATTGCTATCGGAACTCCGCAGGATTTGATGGATGAGGTTAACGGTTATGTAAGCCTTATTGATTCTCAAGTAAAAAAAGATAATCCTAATGTAAGACTTGTGAAATCTAATCTTAAAAATGCTGCATTGATTCTTGATAATCATATAACACAAACTCTTGGCAGAGATTCAAATGTAGTAGAAAAATGGGTTGATACATTATTTTTGCAAAATATAAATTTTCATTATGATGAAAACGAAATTAATGAAAGATTTTTGGTAAAATTTCCGGAAAATGATGAAAATAAAACTGCAAGAAAAGAAGAACTGGAAACAACCGGTCAACAAGCTCAAGTTATTCAATCCGAAAATGAAAATATAATTCCGATTACCGTAGCGTCAAGTGTTCAAAATCTTGCCATTCCTCAGGACAAACAGTTAAAATCCTTATTTATACAAGCAAAAAAATACGCTTATTCAAACGATCCTGAAAATGCTATAAGATACTTTGAACAGGCATTGAACCGTGCAAATGAATTGGATGATACGGAAACTTCCGGAAAAATTTATTATGAAGTCGGTAAAATATATGATGATCACGATTATTTGGCGCAAGCGTTGAAAAGTTATAATCAAGCTTTAAAACTGTCAAATGATGAAAATGTTAAAACAAAAGCTCACTATTCAATGGCGCAGATTTATGATGACGTAAATCAAATTACTCCGGCTTTGGATCATTATATAAGTACGGTTTCACATGCAGGAGAAGCTGAAAATCTTCCTGCTCAGTCCGCTTCATTGACAAAAGTAGGAAATATTTATACCGATTTATATGATAAAGAGGCTTTTGAATTTTACGAAGTTGCGCAAAATCTTGCTGAAGAAACTGAAAATTATAATCTTAGAGGTTTTGTTTATTCTAATTCAGGTAAGTCATACAGAAAATTTGACGAACCGCAAAAATCCTTAAAATCTTATTCAAATGCGGTGCGAAATTACGAAAAAGGCGAATCTCCCGCTAAGACAGCTCAGAATTATTTAGCAGCTGCTGATATTATGGTGGAATTTAATAACATTTATAAAGCACAAAATTTGTTGAAAAAAGCTCAAAAATATGCCCGTCAAACTGATAATGTAAATTTAATGAATGAAATTAATATAAAAATTGATCAGTTGGAAGAATTGAAACGCGCATAAGTATTAATCTTTTCGGGGATGATAATTTTAAATCGGCATAAAATAATATTTTTATGACAAATATTATAGGTATTCCTGTTCCGGACAGAGCAAATGAAGCTCCCCTATTGCAGGAACTGTTAACAAAATACGGTTGTTATATTCAAACAAGGATCGGACTTCATCCTTTAGGTACTTATCAATGCCGTAATGATGGGGTGATTTTGATTGAAGTTATTGATAAATTTAATGAAATTTATGATGAACTCAGAAAACATTGGGATATACAGTGTATGAAGTTTTAAGCTTTGTAAAAAAAAGTATATACATTCAGACATATTTACGATTTCTATGTTCTAATTAATAGGGAACGTTTGAAAATGATAAATACCGTTGATAATGTAAAAACTTCCATATTTTATATAAATGACTTTCACGGTAAATCTTTAAGTATGGAGCATGTAGTCTCCGCCTCAAATGATTTCGATTTAAAATATAAAAATCAGCCTGATGTAGATACTTTGAAACTATCATCAGGCGATATTATGTTAGGGGAAGATTTTAAAACAAATGAGATAGCCATAAAATTTCAAAAGATGATAGGAATTACAAACTGTGCTGTCGGAAACCATGAATTTGACATGCAAGATAAAGTAAAAAATGTTCTTCCTCAAATAAAATTTAATCTTTTATCGTCCAATATAAAACCAAAAGTTAACAGTATATGGGAAAACAGAATTAAAACTTCTGTCGTTGAAGAAAAAAACGGTCACAAATACGGAATTGTCGGTGCAAGCCCTGTAGATTTATTCGAAAGAAGTAAAAAGGGTGTAATTGAAAAAGAAATTGATCTGAGCGATAAAGAAACTACCTTTAATCAAATTCAAAATGAAGTTGATAAACTTGTTAAAAAGGGTATAAATAAAATAATATTGCTATCTCATTTAGGTTATGAAATTGATAAAGAGGCAGCGCAAAAACTTCAAAATGTGGATGTAATTTTGGGCGGACACTCACATGATTTAGTTTTTGATGTAAAAGAAGGTGAAAATTTATTTTATAATAAAAACGGTGAGCCTGTTGTAATTACTCAAGCAGGTCGTGACGGCAGAAATTTTGGGATATTAAATTTAGAATTCGATAAAAACGGTGTTATAAAAAAAGTTCAAAATAATATCGGATATAGTGCCGATTTTCATACAAACTTAGTCGCAAAAGATATTTTTAATAAGATATTTGGGGATAAAGAAGTTTTTGGAAAAATTAATTCCGCCCCGGCAATAGTAAATAATATGCTTACCGGAACAAATCCTCACGCATATTTTATTTGTGATTGTATGAAAAATGAATTGGATTCTGATATTGCAATTTTGCCATCAGCCAATATAAGAGGTCATTTTGAACAAGGAAATGTTGATGCAAGGCTTTTGTCAAACATTTTGCCGTTTAGAAATAAATTGTATAAAGTCAAGTATAGCGAAAAAGAAATAGTCGAAGCATTGAAAACAGGAGCACAATCTTTTACAAATGTTTCTAATAAGCCCGGAATTTTATATGTTTCAGGGTTGAAATATACAATGACAAATTCAGGCAAACTTAGAAAATTAACCTTTATTGATAAGTCAGGCAGTAATATACCGATTAATATAAACAATCCTCGTGATGATAAATTTTATACCGTAATAATAAATGATTATTGTGCGCAGGGAAATGACGGGTTTACTATGCTAAATCATCCTGACAGAATTCTTCAAAGGTATCCTTTTGATGCTACTTATTGCATAAGTGAATCTTTAAAAAAATCTAAAGAGCCGATAAATATTATTGATGACGGGCGAATAGAAATTATCAGTTAATATTTTGCTTAATTAGTTTTGCGCATTGTCCGATGTATGCTAAAGATAATATATACAAAAAATACATTCCAAAACAAATCCCAAAAATTCTTACGGATATTTTTAGTGTGTCCGTGCTCAAATGATTTGCCCCAAAAAATATTAAATAAATTAATCCTCCGAACACTCCTGCAAAAATTGCTGTTAAAAATATCAAAAATAACATTGGAAAAAATATTTTATCTATCAATCTGATAGCAAAAATTGGGGAAAAATACTTCCATTCCAAATTAAGATTTTGCGAAAACTTTGCAAAACAGAGCGGTACAAAGGGTAAAAAACAAATTAAAACCGCTGTATAAATATACAATTGGGGTGAAAATACATAAAAACTCATTAAACCTATAACGCTGAATATTAAATAATACGACAACCACGCTAAAATAAGCGGAGCGGATTTTAAAAATACCGAAAAACAATCAAGCGATATTTCCGGTAAATTTTGGCTATTACTGTTGAAAATATCGTGTGAGTATTTAAATAAATATCCAACCAGATACATAAATATGATTATTGATGCTAAAAATTGAAAATACGTTAAATATGGTGTATAAGGTGCAAAACCAAAATACGCACCATAAATACCTCCCAATAATGTCGTTAATTTATTGTTCAAAAATACTGCCATCAATCCGATTAAGGAAAATATTGATAGCTGGCAATATAAATTATGTCTCCCTGTAAAAATAGATTTTAATTCAGTTAAAAAATTCATATAATAGATTATAATTCTACAACATATATTTGCAAGCGTGTTTTTTTATAATAATATCTACTTATGGAAATCAGTGAATTAAAACAGTTTTTGGCTAATGTCAGTGATAAGTTAGAAAAAATTAAGGAGTGTCTTTGACAAAGATTCTATTGAATCAGAATTGAAAGAATTAGAAGAAAGGATGTCTTCTCCTGATGTATGGTCTGATAATGATTTAGCATCAAAACTTGGTCAGCAAATAAGAGAAAAAAAAGAAATTCTTGAAAATTTAAATAATTGGCAAACTGCCGTTGACGATTCAAATACTGCTTTAGAGCTTGAAGATCCTGAATTATTAGAATTGAGTTTTGAGCAATTAAAAATATCCTTAAGCCAAATAGAAAAATTTGAATTTCAACAGATGTTGTCAGGAGAATACGATAGCGCGGATGCAATTTTAACGATAAATTCCGGTGCCGGCGGGACTGACGCTCAGGATTGGGCAAGTATGCTGTTGAGAATGTATTCAAGGTGGGCTGAACTTCATAATTGGAAATGCGAATTATTAGATAAACTTGACGGTGAAGAAGCAGGAATTAAATCTGCAACCATAAAAATAGAGGGTAAATATTCTTACGGGTATGCAAAAGCTGAAAAAGGTGTTCACCGGCTGGTGCGAATTTCTCCTTTTAATGCGAACGGAAAACGTCAAACAAGTTTTGCGTCTGTAGATGTTTCTCCAATTACCCCTGAACTTGAAAAAACAATTGATATCCCTCAATCTGATTTAGAAATTACTACAATGCGTTCAGGAGGTGCAGGGGGTCAAAATGTTAATAAAGTCGAAACTGCTGTTCGAATTTTGCATAAACCGACAGGAATTGTTGTAAAATGCCAGCAAGAACGATCCCAACTCCAAAATAAAGAATATGCAATGCAAATTTTATTATCAAAACTCCTTGCAATAAAACAGGAAGAACACGAAAAACAAATGGCACAAATTCGGGGAGAAACCTCAAAAATAGATTTTGGTTCTCAAATTCGTTCTTATGTTTTTCACCCTTATAAAATGGTTAAAGACCACAGGACAGGGTATGAAGAAGGTAATGTTGACTCTGTTATGGATGGAGAAATTGACGGATTTATAGAGTCATATTTAAGAAAATCGTAATAAAAATTAAAAAAAATGATTGTTTGGGCAAAAAATTTTAGTTTAATGTTTTTATATACATAGGTAAAAAGTTTTGTAGAAAGGTTTATTTATGGCAGGTGTAGAAAGAATAGGTCAGTATGACGTTACTCCAATGAAAAACGGACAATATGCCGTTGCACTAAATAATGGTAATATCGGTGCATTCGTTACCGACGCAAAAGGTGTTGAAGAAATTCGCCAAAAATATGAATCATTAACCCCTGAGCAAAAAGCTGAAATTGATAAAAACGTTAAATATCCTTTATTAAGAACACCGGATAAAGATACAGTCAGCTTTAAAGGTGTTGAAACAGACGGCGAAGGAACAAATACTGTTACATATAAACAAATTAAAGAGTTAGATGCAAATATTAATTATACAAAACCAAGTTTATGGAATAACAAACAGTCAATGACTACCGAAAACGGTGAAATTGATTTGGTTGCTAAAGAAGGTATGTTTGGCAGATATGTCAAAGGTAATGCTTACGGCAAAGATTTTGATATAAAAATAGCCAGAAAAACTCCTTTTATATGGTCAAATGACAAGGGTTCTGTTAAAGGTACTATTGGCGATAAAGAAATAAATCTAAAATACAAAGTGGCTGATGACGCAAAAGGCATTGAATTAACAGGCGATATTGAAGATAAAAGTTTGCTTCCGATTATTTCAGTATTGGTTTCTAATAAAATCCAATTCGCAACAGCACAAGCTACTATGATGTAATCTTAATTGCCAAATTAAAAGAATTTTGTATTGATTTTTCCGAATTTTGCGGATAAATTGTCTATCAAATGAATCAAATATAATTCAGGCTCTAAATCTTTTTGATCCAAATCAATAATAGCACCCCAATCTGCCCTGCCGTGGTGTGCAGCAATCATTTTAGCAACTTTTTTAAATCCTGCATTCATACAAATACAAAATCCGTACTGTGAGTGCGAAATCCATTCTTCCCTGAATCCCGGAGCGTAATCAATTAATCCGGTTTCAGTATTAATTGTATACTCAAAAATTTTGCCAAAATCATGAAGTAAACATGCTGCATAAATATTATCTTTATTAAGATTATAGGCAAATTTTTCCATGTTTAATTTTGCGAACTCACAGCATTCAACAGTATGGACTAAAAGTCCTCCAAGATAATTATGGTGCATAAGTTTTGCTGCAGGCATGATTTGAAATTCATTTTTGTATTTTTCAAATAATCCTGAAACAAATTCGTGAAGTTTTTCATCTTTTATCAGATTTATAAAACCTTGAAGTTTTTCCCAATATGCTTTTGTTTGTTCGGGTTCTAATCCGAGTTTTGCTTCTTGCACGAGTTCAAGCGCAGAAACAAGGCAATTATTAAATTTTTCATTAAATGTTGCTGATACGATTCTGACTAAATTTCCTGTTCTGAATATTTTACTGTCAAACCTGTTTAATGTTTCTTCCCACAAAATACAATTCAAAATAGAATCGTCTGTTGTGTTTTTCAATTGAAGTTTGCCCATTTTAGTTCCGGCTTTTGTGTCTCCGATTGAAAATACTACTACTTCAAAAATATCTTCGCTATACATATTATTCCTCTTTTATAAAAAGATAATATCACGAATTTCCGAAACTTTAAAGATTATTGCTTGAAATATAATATTTATTTTATAGAATTCTGAAAAAGGGTTATTTAGGTGATATAAGATCATGACTATAATTAATGAATGTTTTACTGTAAATACTAAGGGAAATACTGATATTGTAGATATTACTCCGATGATAAAAAACGTTGTATACAATCATAGTCTGCAAAATGCGGTTGTATATGTTTATGCACAAGGCAGTACTGTATCAATTACAAATATCGAATTTGAGCCGGGGCTTTTGGTTGATTTGCCTCAAGCTTTAGAACGAATTGCGCCTTCTGATAAATTTTATCATCATGATGAAATGTGGCATGATGGTAACGGCTATGCCCATGTAAGAGCGGCTATTGTCGGAAATTCCTTGCATATTCCTTTAATAGAAGGCGTTTTACAGCTTGGACAATGGCAGCAAGTTGTATTGTTGGATTTTGATAATAAGGCAAGAGCAAGAAAAGTTAATGTTCAAATTTTGTATTAGCCGTATTTTCTGACTTTACAATATAGAAAAAATCATTTATCATAAATTTAGTAAGAAGATAAATGAGGTTTTATTATGGATTCAATTTGGACTAAATATGCAAAAGTTTTGGTAGACTATTCAACAGATGTACAAAAAGGGGATTTAGTTGTTATAAGTACATCTTCAATATACGGAAAAGATTTAGTAAAAGAAGTTTATAAACGTGTTTTGCAAAAAGGTGCGAATCCTGTTTTAAGAACAGGGTTTGGGGATATTGCAGAAATCTTTATAAAATACGCCAATGATGAACAACTTGATTATATTGACCCGATGACAAAATTAGAATATGAAAAAGCCGATAAATTCATATCAATCGGAGCTCCTTTAAATACAAAAGCTATGGCAGGTGCTGATTTGGAAAAAATGGGCAAAAGAGGGAAGGCTACAAAAAAATTATCGGAAACAATGCTAAACAGAAGTGCAAAAGGTGATTTAAAATGGGTTATAGCTGATGTTCCTACTCATGCGCTGGCACAAGAAGCCAAAATGTCTTTTGATGATTATTGCGAATTTTTATTTAATTCCTGCTATTTAAATATTGAAGATCCTGTCGGGAAATTGAAAGAATTAGATAAACAGCAAACAATTTGGGCAAACTATTTAAACGGCATAAAAAAATTACATATAAAAGGGGAAAAAACAGATATTACATTTAATGTTGAAGGCAGAAAATGGATAAGTTGTTCAGGTTTAAACAATTATCCTGACGGCGAAGTTTTTACATCTCC
>CAMNNA010000050.1 GCA_946545285.1 uncultured cyanobacterium
GGGAGATGCTTGTGCAGCGGTTATTGTAAAAGATAATTGGGAAATAAAAGATGATTATCCGTGGGATTAATATTTTATAATTTTAATTGATGATTTCTTTTTTTCTTTTACGTTATTTACTTATTATAAGAAATAATATCCAAAAGACTTTTCATTACAAGGTTGTAGGGTGTTGGGATGTTATATTTTTTCCCTAACTCAATAATATGGCCTGCAAAAATATCAACTTCGGTTTTTCTGCCGGCTTCAACATCTTGTAACATTGAAGTTTTACCTTCCGGTATCATTTTATTAAATGTTTCTATTGCTTCGGAAATCATTGTTTCTGTATTATTTACCCCTTCTTTTTGGGCAAGAATTTGGACTTCTTTCATTACGTTTACTAAAAAATCTATAAATTTTTCGTTATTTTGCATTTGACCAAAAGTCATTCTCAAAATGGCAGATGATTGATTTGAAGAAACATTTAACATAAATTTCAACCACAATGAGCGCCAAATGTCAGGAGGAATTTTGTAATCAATTCCCGCTTTTTCAAAATATTTTTTTAGAATAATAATATCATTTTTGTCAGTTAAATTTTCATTTTTTACTCCAAAAACTATTGTTCCAACCCCGTCATGGATAATGTTATTACCGTTTCTCATTGCGCTGTGACCGATAAAATAAGAATGCAGTATATGCTTATAGCCGTATTTTTCTGCGATTAAATCTTCTGATGTTACTCCGTTTAACAAAGATAAAATAATAGTATCTTCTTTGACAAAATTTTTGATATTTTCGATCGCGTCAAAAAGTCCGTCATATTTTGTTGCAATAATAATTAAATCCGCACTAAAATCATTATTTTCGGGTAAAACATAGTTTAAATTTAAAATTTCACCGTTAAAAATTTTAGGGTTTTTAGAATAATTATTTAACCTGTTTTTGTCAACTAAAATTTTCAAATTTTGCGGGGAAAATTTACTGATTTTATTTGCGTAAATCGAACCGATTGCTCCGATTCCGCAGATTAAAACATTTTGGATTTCTTTCATATAAGAAAATTTTATCACCAAAAAATTTATATTTATAAATATTTACAAAACCTTAATTTGAGGGCAATTTTTACAGACAAAAATTTTTTATATCTATGTAGTGTAGAATGGCAGGTAAAATTCGTAGTGGGAATTGAATTTTTAAATTCAAATATTCAAATTTTTGGTCCGAATAAAACGGAAAAAGCAAGCAATTCTAAACAGATTGTTTCATTTACTCAAAATCCGGATACTTTTGAGATAAGTACACCTGCGATTTATAATTTTGGTTCTGAACAGGTAATAAAAAAACTAATTGATTCAAGCCCAAGATTAAAAAGAATGTTAAAATTCTACGGAATTGATGAAAAAATTAATATAGAAGAACTTCAAAAACTAATTGACGGGCATTTGATTGAAACCCAAAATACGGTCGGAGATATTTATAAAAATCTTCCGCCGGCAGCAAAATCAAAGATTAATTTAAAAGCCGTAAAAGATGCTGCATTGTACCATGATTTTGGGAAAGTTCTTATTCCTGTTGAAATTTTAAATAAACCGGCGAGTCTTTCACCGTCTGAACACGAAATAATGGATTTGCATACCGAAATAGGGTATGAATTGTTAAAAAATTCAGGCTTGAATGATAAAGCATTATTTTTGATTAAAAATCATCATAATAAAAATTTAATTCCGTCGGATCTTGATATACAAATCCTTAATCTCGCGGATCGCTATTGCGCATTGACTGAAAATCGTCCATATAAGGTGGATTATACCCCCAAACAAGCGATGACAATTCTTTATAATGACGTCGAAAACGGAAATATTGACCCGTTTATCTATTATGCTTTGCAAAAAGCAATAAATAAAAAATAATACTTTTTTCCAATAATTTAGGATAAGTAATCTGTCATAATAACTTTATTATGATAGTTAGGAATTTTATGGCAGATTTACTTAAATATACAAAAAAAATTTCAGATAAAATTAAATATTATGACGCGATAGTGGATTTTACGGACGAAAGCCACTGGTTTAATCCGTTTTATTCAGAGCCGGAAGTAACTATTGTCTGGCTGGATAAAAAAGAAAAACGCCGTGGTCGTTATTGATTTGTAATATTTTCTCCCTCTGAATTAAACTTATATAAATCAGAACTGTTAAAGCAAAGTTCTATATTTTCACCAATTTCAAAATCCGGCGGAAGTTTTGCACAACATTTTCTTTCGCCGATATTAAAATATGCTATTTTTTCACTTCCAAGCATTTCAGATATGTAAACTTTTACGTTTAATTTAATATCGCCGTTTTGGGTATACATTTTATCCGGCCGGATTCCGTATAAAATATTTTCATCAAGTCCTAAATCTTTTCCGTTTATAAAATTCATTTCCGGCATGCCGATAAATCCCGCAACAAAAGTATTTTTTGGATTATTATATACATTTTCCGGAGTATCAAATTGTTGAACTTTTCCTTCATTTAAAACTACAATTCTATCTCCCATAGTAAGTGCTTCTGTTTGATCATGGGTTACGTAAATGAAAGTCGTTTGCAATTGTTCATGTAATTTTTTAATTTCAGAACGCATTTGAACTCTTAATTTTGCATCCAAGTTTGACAAAGGTTCGTCCATAAGAAAAACTTTCGGGTTTCTTACAATCGCCCTGCCTAATGCAACCCTTTGCCTTTGACCGCCTGACAATTGTTTTGGTTTTCTGTCTAAGTATTCTGTTAAATTCAAAATTTGTGCTGCGTGTTTTACTTTTTGCTCAATTTCTGTTTTAGGAATTTTTCTCATTTTCAGCCCGAAAGCAATATTTTCTCTGACTGTCATATGCGGATATAGAGCGTAACTTTGAAAAACAAATGCAATATCACGATCTTTTGGTGCAATATTATTGACTTTTTTATCGCCAATAAAAATTTCACCTTCCGTAACATTTTCCAAACCGGCTATCATTCTGAGCAAAGTCGACTTTCCGCATCCTGAAGATCCAACCAGTACAACAAATTCTTTGTCTTTAATTTCAAGATTAATGTTGTTAATTACGGTTTTTCCGTTGTCATATGTTTTTTTTATGTTTTTTAAAATTACATTACTCATTAGATTTTACCGGTATTATTATTTTGTAAATACTTCCTTTTAACATTTCAGAATTTATATCAAAATTTGCTCCGCACCTGTTTAAAATTATACCTGCTGTCCCAAGTTTTAGGGAGCGTAAAATATTTTTTCTCCCTTTATCAAGTTGAAAATACGGATCACAAAGATGTTTGAGTTCTTGTTTATCAAATCCTGAACCAAAATCGCGAATTAGAATTTTTATGTATGGTTTTAGCAAATCCAAACGAAATTCCAATTTATCTTCATCCTTTGCATATTCAATATTTGTTAAAATTGTTCCGTTATCTACTGTTGATAAAGACACATCATATATTTTTGTTAAAGCCGTTTGTATCCCTTTAAAATCAGAATTAATAGTTCGTTCATCAATCTGTTCGTATTCAAAATCAAAATAAATTTCTCTTTCTCCGATTTTATTTTTTTGAGAATTTGCACAATTTTTGATTAATTCAACTATGTCAAAATTTTTATATTCCGGTTTGTATAAAGAAGATTCTGCGCGTGAAAATTCAAAGAAATTATCACTGAATTCACTTAACTCAAGTGAAACATTATTTATGATTTTAACATATTTTTCTTGTTTTTCGCTGAGTTCTCCTCCCAAACCTTCCAACAATCCATGTGAAAATCCGATTATAGAAGAAATCGGGCTTTTGAATTCTTCTTCAATTTGAGCAAGCATCGCATTTTTTTCACCGTTGAAACGTGCAATTTTTTCGTCTGTTTCAGTATCGCTGGTTAGTTTTGTGCAATTTCTAAATGTAGCGCACAACCAATTTTTACCAATTTTTGAGGCATTACATTCTGCATAAATTTTTTTCTCGCTAATATTTAACGCTACTAAAACAGATTTTTTTGAAGTCAGTGCTATTTGAATAAAATCTGAAAAATTTGTGATAAATTTATTCATATTAGTATTTTCGATATCTGATTTACGAATATTAAATAAATTCAGTGCCATTTTGTTTGCAAATACAAATCCGCCGAATCTGTCAATAATGACTACCGATTCCGGAAGATAATCCAAATTTCTGCTTTTTAACCAAATTGCAAGATTTTTAAAAAAATTTTTTAAATTCATAATTTGCATTATAACCCATAGTTGTATATAATGAATAATAACATGAAAAATATTTATATGTAAATTTTTGTAATTATTTTTTTATAAAAGTAGCAAAAAAAAATATTTAGGGGTTTTATAACCACAAACATTTATTATAGACACACAAATTCGAAAGCAGGTATATATGGGAGAAATCAACAACAACAATTTAAACAATTTAAATTTCGCAAGCGGTGTACAAAAGCCCGTTATTAAAGAAACTCCGGAAGTTGAGCAAACTGACGCTGTTAAACCTCAGGTTGAGGAAAAAGAAATTAATGATTTAAAAAACATGCCTGCTGCAACTTTAGGTCAATCTCAAGTTACGGCTGATACTTTAGAAAATGACATGAAAGTTCTTGCTAAAAAACCTGAACTTGTCGAAAAAATTAATGCAGTAATTGATGAATACGCTAAAGACCACACGGAAGAAGAAACGCTAAAGTTTATGGATTCTGCAGTTCAAGAGTTTTTTGCTAAAAAATAATGATTTAAAAAGATAATATTTAGTCGTTTGCTGCAGCCAAAAAGTTAACTAAACCTTGTAATCCGAGTTTGTAACTATCCGTTTTAAAACCGCAGATTTGTCCTACACAAACATCCGCAAACATTGAATTGTGACGAAATTCTTCTCTGCGGTAAATATTTGAAATGTGAATTTCAACAGTCGGAATTCTAACGGATAAAAGAGCATCTCTTATTGCCAGACTTGTATGCGTATATGCTCCGGCATTTAGTAAAATACCATCAAAATTTCCCAGTGCATACTGTATTTTTTCAACAATTTCACCTTCAAAATTGCTCTGAAAAATTTCTAAATTTATGCCTAATTCAAAAGAATACTCGTGCAATTCCATCTCAATGTCTTTATAAGACTTGGATCCGTACTGTTCCGGTTCGCGAACTCCAAGCATGTTAAGGTTCGGACCGTTAATTATTAAAATATTAAAATCTTTTTCCATGCTCAAATTATAACATAAAAAGTCAAATTTGTAAACTTTTGTTACAAAAATATTTTTTTTTGTTCATGTTTTCCATGCTTTGTTTATCATGCATGTACAAACTATCCCAAAATCTCCTCCCAAGATTATTGTTCAAGTCGCATGTAATTGTGACTTTTTTTTTAGCAAAAATCGGTCATTACTATACGCAACAACCGATTTTATTAAAGAGTCAGTTAACATGAAAAAAAGAATTTTAATTAAACTAATTGAGTGATTTTTGAAGAATTTTTCTGAGCGATTTCAACTAAAGAAGCAATAGTTGCAACCATAGACAAATCAGAACTCAATTTGTTTACACAAGAACCGCATCCGATAGCAGATGCACCTGCAGCAAAAGCAAACGGTGCAGTTGTCGGATTAATTCCTGTAGCTGACATAACAGGGATTTCAACGTTTCTTGATAATTCAACTGTATTGGAAATAGTTAATTGTGCTCTGTCCATTAAAGCTCTTGCACCTGACAATTCAACGTCTGAAGAATAATGACCTTCAGTTTGAATCAAATCTATACCCATAGATTGAAGTTTAGATGCCAAAGCGATTTGATCAGAGATTGAAATTTCACCGGGAACAGTTACACAGAAAAATACTTTTCTGTCGCCTAATAAAGACTTAGTTTCTCTGACTAAATCCAAAACATCATTTGCGCTAAATGACATTCCTTTTTTGTATAAAACATCAAAGTTTCCAAGTTCAATTGCATCAGCGCCCAAATCAACTGCTTTTACAAGTTCAGAAGGAACGATTGAAGATACAAATAAAGGTAAATCTGTCATTTGACGAACTTCTGAAATAATATCTTCTCTTGCACAGATATCAACTGCGCTTGCGCCTGATTTTTCTGCTGAAGAAACAACTTTTCTAATATTTTCAATATCATAATTGTCAATACCTGCAATAATTTTTACTGCGCGTTTTTCTTCCAAATGGTGTTTGAATAAATCGATTCTTGACATAATTTTCTCCTAACTTTTTAATAAAAATAATTTACTTCTGCATTATACATTAAAATTTTAATATTTTCAAGAACTAACCCCAAAAAATTAAAACAGGAGAATGGAAAAATAAAATTATTTAGAAGAATTATAGAATAAAAGAAGGAGATTAGCATGAAAAAAATTTTGTTTGTAATGCTTTCTTTAACACTATTATGCCCAAATATGGGGTATTGTCGTCAAAATTTTGATGAACAAGAAAGAATTAATATAAGCGTATACGAAAGAATTAGTCCTGCAATAGTTGCGGTCGAGGCGCAGTTAAAAGACGGTGTTTCTGCCGGAACAGGCTGTATTGTAACTTCTGACGGGTTGATATTGACAGGTTCTCACGTTATAGAAGATGCCAAAGACATTGATATAACAACATATAACGGACAAACTTATAAGGCTAAATTTGTTGCAAATATGGCAAAAAATAAAGATTTAGCTTTATTAAAAATTGAACCTAAAAAGCCTTTGCAAACGGTTTCATTTGCCGATTCACAAGAAGTTAAAGTAGGACAAAAAGTGCTTACAATCGGAAATCCGTTTGGGTTTGCAAACACTTTAACTCAAGGAATAATTTCTCGCATAGATTATGTAAAAAACAGATTTCAAACTGATGCGGCAATAAATCCGGGATGTTCCGGCGGACCGCTATTAAATTCAACAGGTGAAGTTATAGGAATCAGCCAATCTATTTACAATCCTGATCATAATATTTCAAATATCGGTATTGGTTTTGCTATTCCGTCAAATGAAGCAGTAAAATTTATCTCAACATTTGACAGATCAAAACTTGCATCAGGAACAAAAAATAAAAATTCCAAATAATTTATCTTACCGAAAATTTACATCCGCAATAATTTTGACGGTATATATTTAAAGAATTTGCGATTTTATTGGTTTTTAAAACACCGTCTTGTTTTCTGAAATTTATGTCAAAATAAGAAAGGTCATATTTTTGTGCAATAGATTTACCGATTTGGGTAATTTTTTCAAAATTTTTATGCGGACTTATTCCGATTGAAGTTGTAAATTCTTTTATGCCTAATTCTTTTGCTTTAATGGCTGTATTTTTTAATCTTAATTCAAAACATATATCGCATCTTGCGCCTTTTTCCGGTTCTGATTCAAATCCTTTAACAGAATCATAATATATATTCGGATTGTATTTTCCTTCAATCAAAATAGCATTAAAATGAGAACAAATTGTTTTTTGCGCATCAAGACGTTTTAGATATTCCGATTCGGGGTAAATATTAGGATTATAAAAATAGACATAAACAAGATACCCCATATCTTGCAACAACGATATGGGATATCCTGAACATATTCCGCAACAAGCGTGAATTAAGATTTTTTTAGAATAATTTAAGTTTTGGTTTTGCTCCATTTTTAATTACCAATTCTTTTAATTCCGGATAACCTTTCATTCCCATTTCGAAATAATCTCCGATTTCTATAGAAGGTGTTCCCGGAACTTTATTTGCAAATGCATAATCAATTGATTCTGAGATTTTTTGTTCAACTTCTTTTGATTTTGCATCAACTTTAAGTTTATCCATATCAAGACCAAAGCCTGAATTTTGTAAAATTTCAATAACTGCATATTCAGTTTGAGGTTTTTCTTGGAATAACAAATTGTGAACTTCCCAGAATTTCCCTTGTTTTTCTGCCGCTTCAGCATATCTTGCGGCAGCACAAGATCCGTGGTGGAACGGTTGAGTTAAATACTTATTACATTCGGTATCTAAAGGCATAGGATGGTGTTCGATTCTTAAATTACTGAATTCTGTTACCAGTTTATGAAGCATTATATTTGCTACAAAACACATTGGGCAGTTGTAATCTGAATAAATGTTTAACACAACTGCATCAGGTGAATCCGAACCTAAAACATTTCCTGTAACTGCGTATTTGTTTTCTTTTGCCTTTGTAAACTCCCCGTAATTTCTGTCAAAATTTAGTGCCGGAGAAAATTTTGCGCTTGTATAAGTCCAGCCTAAAAATCCGCAAGCACAAAGCATTACAGCAATAAAAGCTATTCTGTAAGGTAACGGTTTTAGTCCGTCAATCAAATCATTCCAGCTTTGTTTAATTGCTCCGATAAAATGACCTTTTATCCCTTGAGCTGCAACAAGACCTATACATAAATTTACAATATATGTAAAGAAACACATAATGCAAAGTTTGTGAATTCCAAATAAACTTACGCACAAAAGTATCATTGAAATTGTGAAAGAAATTATTCCCAATGATGCAATGTAGTGAAATTTATTTTTAAAAACTTCTAAAAACTTTAAACCGGGAACTTTTTTCAATTTGTCTACCCCTAAAAGCATAAGAATAAACGCGTATAAAAATAAACCCCAATATGCTAAAGGTACTCCTAAAAATTGTGATTCCGTAGTTTTTGCAACTCCGTCACAATCAATAAAATCACTGACAGAACAAAAACTTGGAAAAGCATACTGATTAAAGTTTGCGTTATAATAAATTACAGCCAAATCAATAGTTAATGCTAAACCAATTAATACAAGCACCATAATAAATATGTATTTGTTTTTGGTTAATCTTGCTTCATCTTCCATATTTTATCTCCTTCTTATATAGTCTGACAATAAACATTTTACATTCGCTGATAAAATAAATCAATATTATTAAAAAATTTTATCTGTAGCTGATTTGGATCACTCCGTTTTTAATAATTCCTTTTCCGCCGATCGGAATGGTTGCTTTTTTCTTGGAATGAGAAATCGGATAATTTTTGATAACCGGAATATTCAATTCTTGCGCAATTTCGCAAAACAGCTTTTCTAAATATTCATCATTATCTACATCTAAAAAATCACCTAAAATTAATGCAGAAATATTTTTTTTGAATTTTTTTATGTTTATTAGCTGCCTAAAATATTTATCAATTTTATAAACCGGTTCATTCAAGTCCTCAGCAAAAAACAAGAACTTTTCATCCGGTATAAAATCTATACCGCATAATGATGTAATTGTTGCAAGATTTCCGCCAAAAATTAAACCTTGCGCATCTTTTTTGTTATAAAATTCAGGTTCATTCGGGATTATGGTTATTTCATTATTAAAAAGGGTTTTCCAAAAATTACTTATCGTAAACTTATCCAAATTTTCCGGTTGAAAATCACCTTTCACCATCGGGGAAGAAAAAGTAATTAGTCCTGAATTTTTTAAAAACATAGCGGACAATGCCGTAATATCAGAGTACCCGCAAAATATTTTCGGATTTTTTTTGATTAAATTGTAATCAATTTTATCAATAAGCCTTATAGCGCCGTAACCTCCGCGCGCGCAAATTATGCAGTCAATTTCAGGGTCTGAAAATGCCCAATGTAAGTCCTCTAACCTTTCTTTATCTGTTCCGGCAAGATATCTGTCTGATTTTTGAATATTAGAACCTAATTTTACCTTATATCCCAAAGATTCAAAATAATTTTTACCGTTAATAACTTTGTCAAAATCAACAGGGCCGGAAGGTGCAATTATCGCTATAGTATCTCCGTTTTTTAATTTTTTAGGTTTAATTAAGTTCATAAACCCTCCCCTTTTTAGTAATCTTTGATATAATTTTATCATGAATAAAAATTATATTCCTTTATACAGAAAATACAGACCTCAAACAATAGAACAGATTGTGGGTCAAGAACATATTAAAAAAGCTTTAGCAAATGCGATTTCTATGAACAGGATTTCGCACGCATATCTTTTTACAGGGCCGCGCGGAACCGGTAAAACTTCAACCGCCCGTATTTTTGCTAAATCTTTAAATTGCGAAAACGGTCCGACAATAAAGCCTTGCGGAGAATGTGAAAATTGCAGAAATATTACAAATTCCGTTCCTATTGATGTTATTGAAATTGACGCGGCAAGTAACAGAAGTGTAAGTGATGCGGAAGAAATTATTCAAAGTGTTGCAATGGCGCCTGTTCACAGCAGATACAAAATTTATATTATAGACGAAGTTCATATGCTTTCCACAACTGCGTTTAATTCTTTATTAAAAACACTTGAAGAACCGCCGGAAAATGTTATTTTTATTCTTGCTACAACAGAAGTTCACAAAGTTTTGGATACTATAAAAAGCCGTTGTCAAAGGTTTGATTTTAAACGAATTACAACGGATGATATTTCAAAACATTTGAGATTTATTTCTGATAAAGAGAGTATAAATATTACAGATGACGCGCTAAGATATATTGCCATTAATTCAGCGGGCGGAATGCGCGATAGTATTGCTTTATTGGATCAATTGAGTGTTTTATCATCAGACAGTGCAATCGGGGTTGAAGATATAAACCGACTATTAGGCAGATTGTCTTTCGGATCTTTAACACAATTATTTGAAGCAATATCTAAAAGTAATCAAAACGATGCGCTTGATGTTTTGAATGAAATTTATAATCAGGGTAACGAGCCGTCGCAAATTTTGTCAAATTTGCTTGAATATTTTAGAAATGCTTTAATCATAAAGTCTGTGAACGGTCAAAATACTTCAAACATTATTTCTCAATTAAATGAAGAACAAATAAAAATTTTGACTGAAAAACTTCAAAATATAGAAGTTCATCAGCTAGTATCTTTGATTGATAAATGCGCAAATTATATAAAGGAATTAAAACTTACTTCAAATCCTAAATTATGGCTTGATGTTGCGATATTGGATTTATCTAATTTAGTGCAAAATACAAAACTTGAAGATTTGGAAAAAAGGTTGAGTATGTTAGAAGGCGGGCATGTTCAAGTTCAGCCTGTGAAATTTAATAAACCGGAAGTTAAAACGATTCAAACTCCTGAAAAAAATCTTTCTTCTAAAATTCAAACAGAAGAAACAGGTAATAAAAAATCTGAAATTTCTGCTCAACAAATACCTCCAAAACAAGAAAAACAAGAATCGGTTTCTGTTCCTATGTCTGCCCCGAAAGGCGGGAGTATAGATTCAATTTGGACAAATTTCTTAGATAGTATAAAGAGTTTTCCGACAAAAGCAATTTTAAAACAGCAGGCAATTCCGGTAAAATTAACTTCTGAAGAAGTAATAATAACAATTAAAGCTCAGGACTGGCTTAAAAAATTCTCTCCTGAAGGAGAAAAATATGGGCATATAATTAATGCCGCAAAAACTTTATTCGGATCTGAGCCAAAAGTTATA
>CAMNNA010000051.1 GCA_946545285.1 uncultured cyanobacterium
TGCCCGAAGCACAGCATAATCCAAGATAGAATAGGGTTGACCCGCGGTCAGCGGGTAGGTTTGGGTGAAACCCAACAAAATAAGTTTGATAAGTGCGTTACAGGGGTTTATTCCTTGTAGCGCATTTTTCTTTTGTATAAATTTTTGATTTCGAGGAGGGGTAATAAACAACAAAGAAGTGAGAAGACCCCGCCCCGCATTTCTAGCACTCGCAAAGCTTGTGCAGAACTGCTCCCCGCCCTCAAGGGGTGGGGATTTTAACCCCCTTTACTTAAACCTGTAACGAACCACTCACCACTCACCATTCACTACTCACTTTAGCGGTCGTGAGTAGAGTAAGTTAATAATGCGACTTCACTATTTTTTCAATTTCTTTTACGGCGTTATCAACGTCGTCATTAACTACGATAAAATCATATCTTTTTGCTCGTTCAAGTTCAATTTTAGCCTGTGTAAGCCGTTTTTGAATAGTTTGTTCATCTTCTGTGTGGCGTCCGCGCAGGCGATTTTCCAACTCTTGCAGGGCTCCTGAAATATCACCGGTTTCAGTGTTTACCCCCGGAGGTGCTATAAATATTAATACTGCCTCAGGCATTTTTTCTTTTACTTGGATTGCTCCTTGGGTTTCTATTTCAAGTATTATGTTGAAGCCTTCTTCAAATTTTTGCTGAACATATTTTTTCTTTGTTCCGTAATAGTTTTCGGCAAATTGCGCGTATTCTAAGAATTTGTCGGATTTTATATTTTGTTCAAACTCTTCTTTTGTCAAAAAAAAGTAATTAATTCCGTCAGTTTCTCCTGGCCGTGGACTTCTTGTAGTGCAAGACACTGACAAAATAAAATCTTTTGAATTCTTTTTCATAAATTCATTTATAACTGTGCCTTTTCCGACTCCTGAACATCCTGAAATAACAAAAAGTTTCTTTTCCATGTACAAATTATATCATAAATATTCTCTTAGGGAAAACTTTTTTCTTAATTTATATACAGACAAATATTATTTTATTCGAATTATAGGGGCTAAATTAACATATTTTAATAAAATTCACTAATTACAAATATATGTTATAATGTAATCATAGGTTAAAGTTTTAGGGATCGGGGAGAGTATGAAAAAAATCCTTATTGTTGATGATGAACAAGATATTGTTGATAGTTTGAAATTCGTTTTAGAAAATCTAAACTATACCTGTTATTGCGCGTATAACGGGGAAGACGGTTTGAAATTGGCAAAAGAAATTATGCCTGATCTTATGATTTTGGATGTAATGATGCCAAGAATCAACGGCTACAAAATCAGCCGTCTTTTGAAGTTTGATAAAAAATACAAGGATATTCCTATTTTGATGGTAACCGCCCGCTCTCAGGAAGAAGATAAGCTAATTGGCGAAGAAACCGGTGCGGATGAATACATAACAAAGCCGTTTGATTTGGATGATGTTATAAAAACAGTTCAAAAATATTTGGAAAAGTAAAATGACTGCAATTACAAATAAAACACTCGAAACTTTAAAATATGATTTAGTAAGAAGCGGACTTGTTTCTTATGAAATGGTAGAACAAGCCCAGGAAATTGCTGATGCTCAAAGTATTAATATCGGTCAAGCTTTGATAAATTCAGGTGTTATAGATGAAATTCAGCTTATAAAATTTTTAGAATCGAAACTGCATACGCCGTTTGTTAATCTAGATGATTATCAATTAGATAAAAATTGTTTGAAATATATAAGTTATGCTGATGCAAGACGCTATAAGATTATTCCGCTGTTTAAAATAGAAAACACACTGACAGTTGCAATGTCTGATCCGAGAAATCTTTTTGCAATAGATAAAGTTATGGAAACTGCCGAATGTGAAATTGATCCTGTATTAGCCTCTGAAGATTCTATTTTGAAAGCTATTGATGAATATTATAAAACTGATGTTACTGTTGGGAATATCTCAACAGAATTTAATATTGAATACGATTGGCGTGACGAATTACATAAAGAAGATCTTAGTGACAACCATATTCAAAAAATTATTCGCGCAATTCTGAAACAGGCGATTATTTCTGATATTCACGAAGTAATTTTTCAGTGTGAAGATGAAGGATTGGGGGTTAATTTTAAATCAAATTCGTCAATTTCTAATAAAGGTTTTATCCCTCCTGTTTTGATTTCTTCTTTTGTTTCAAAGTTGAAAACATTGTCTGAATTAGATCCGTCTGTTTCTGAAGTTCCGCAGTTAGGAAAATTGTGCTTTAAAGTTGATAATATTATTGTAATAGCAAGTGTTTCAACATTCCCAACAATTATGGGAGAGCGAATATTTTTAAAAATCTATAAGCCTCCGAGAAAATTAGATGAAATTATAACATCAAAACAAGAATTATCCCAAGTTCGTAATGCGCTTGAACACAGCGGTATTATTTTGGTGTGCGGTTCGTCTTTGAGCGGTAAAACTCATATTATTTATGCATTATTAGAAGAAGCTGCAAAATCCGGCTCAAAAAACATAATGACTCTTGAAAGTATCTCTAAATATGAATTGGATGGGGTTAATCAATGTGAATTTAATGAAAATGTCGGTTTTAATATGGATAAAGCCGCAAGATTTATTGAGTTCCAAAATCCTGACATAATTTATTTGGAAGGTATAAAATCTAAAGAATCATTTGAATATTTTTCAAGTTTGGTTCATTCTGATAAAACTATTGTTATGGAATTTTTGGCAAACAATATGGATGATTTGAAAACTAAAATGTCTTTTTCAGACTTTGATACCTTAAAAACACTCATTTCTGCAATGATATTTATCCATTCTAAAAATAGCGTTGAAGTTTTTGATTCTGAAAAACTTAAAAAATATCTGAATTAATTATCCAAATAAAATTTTAATCTTATCCATAAAAGTATAACCTGCTGATGGCTGTATCGTTTTTAAGTTAATTCTGTCATTTTTTACTATATACAACCTTGCTTTTTTAGATATCGGGTATAATTTATCCAAACGCATCTCAAGTTGTTCTTTCATCAATCTGATAATCGGTGATTTTAGTAATTCAATATTATGCAATTTTACCGCTAATTTATCACTCATTCCTTTTAAATATTTATGCTTTGCAATAAGCCCGATTGTCGGATTGTAAAAGCAATCCTGATATTGTTTTTCAACTTGTTTAACAATATCATTTGGCTGTCGTTTGCGGTTATTTAACAATAATCTCACATTATATGCGTTACTTTTAGTGTGTTCTATAAATGTTTGAACTGTTTTTGTCTTCATAGTTTGCTTCTGTAAAATATATAACTCAAAACAAGATAAATGTTGCCAATTATTTGCAAACTATTAAGTTTTGTAACAAGTATATATATTTTAAATAAAAAATAAGCAATTTTTATCTAAAAAAATACTTTATATAAATGTAAGGGAAACAAAAACTAAAGGGGATAGGGAAAATGAAAAATTACGAAATGATTACATTAAACGACTATATCGAAAATTTAGAAAATGCAAAATGCACAACAGTTGCTCAAAAAGATATTGAAGAAAAAGTTGAAAAATATTTATTGAATGTTCAAAGAGCAAAAACAAATGCTAAGGTAATTGAAGCATTATTAGCTTAGATTGAAAATTAGCACAAAAAGAATTAAAGAAGCGGCGGAAATTTTAGAATAAAATTTCCGCCGTAGAGTAAGTAATTAAAAAAGAACTGACTATATTTCAAATCAGTTCTTTTCGGTATAAACATGAAAAAATTATTTCAATTATTCGATAATTTTATCAACCAATCCGGCACCAACAGTTCTGCCGCCTTCACGGATAGCGAACTTCATACCTTGTTCGATAGCTACAGGAGCGATTAATTTAACTTCCATAACTACGTTATCACCAGGCATTACCATTTGGCCGTCGAATTTGATTTCACCTGTAACGTCAGTTGTTCTGATATAGAATTGAGGTCTGTAACCAGGGAAGAATGGAGTGTGACGTCCGCCTTCTTCTTTTTTCAAAACGTAAACGTTAGCTGTGAAAGTAGTGTGCGGATGGATTGAACCAGGTTTTGCCAAAACTTGACCACGTTGGATTTCAGTTTTGTCAACACCACGAAGTAAAGCACCAATGTTGTCACCTGCTTGACCTTGATCAAGAGATTTTCTAAACATTTCAACACCTGTAACAGTAGTTTTTCTTGTTTCACCAAGACCAACTAATTCAACTTCGTCACCAACTTTAACAATACCACGTTCTACACGGCCTGTAGCAACAGTACCACGACCTGTGATAGAGAATACGTCTTCAACAGGCATCAAGAACGGTTTGTCTAAGTCACGAACAGGTTCAGGGAAGTATGTATCAATTGCATCCATCAAATCCCAAATTTTGTCAACCCATTCATTTTCACCTTTTTGAATGTTTGAGTTAGCTTGAACAGCTTCTAAAGCTTTCAAAGCTGAACCTCTGATGAACGGAATGTTAGCACCGTCGAATTCATAAGAAGTTAACAAATCTCTAACTTCTTCTTCAACTAAGTCTAACATATCAGGATCATCAACCATGTCGCATTTGTTTAAGAATACAACAAGGTTAGGAACACCAACTTGTCTAGCCAACAAGATGTGTTCACGAGTTTGAGGCATAGCCCCGTCAGTTGCAGCAACTACAAGGATTGCACCATCCATTTGAGCTGCACCTGTAATCATGTTTTTAACGTAGTCAGCGTGGCCCGGGCAGTCAACGTGAGCATAGTGTCTTTTGTCAGTTTCGTACTCAACGTGAGCTGTAGAGATGGTAATACCTCTTGCTTTTTCTTCCGGAGCAGCGTCGATTTCGTCAAATTTTTTCGCATCTGCTTTACCAGCTGCTGCTAAAACGCCGGTAATAGCTGCGGTCAATGTAGTTTTACCGTGGTCAACGTGGCCAATTGTACCTACGTTAACGTGCGGTTTCGTACGTTCATACTTTTCACGTGCCATGAGATTAATCTCCTTTTCTTTGTGTCTACTATATATCTACTACTATTAGTATTCTACAATACCAATTTCATGTTATTCACTCATAATTTTTTGTCAAGGAGTTATAAAAAATTATTTGTAGTTCTAAGAGTAATTATATAAGATAACACTATTTTGCCGATAAAACTTTTTATTATATAATTTGAATATGAACAATCTGTTTACCGAATTGGAAAATCAAAATAAGCAAATTCCATTGGCAGAAATATTAAGACCGAAGACATTGGAAGACTTTTTGGGCCAGAGCAATGTAATTTCCGATAAAAGTCCGCTTTTAAATTTGCTAAAAACAAACAGATTGTTTTCGCTAATTTTCTGGGGTACTCCGGGGTGCGGGAAAACAACGCTGGCTCGGCTTATTGCAACTAAAACTCAAGCATCATTTATTGAGATTTCTGCTGTTACATCAGGGATTAAAGACATAAAAGAGGCAGTTGATAAAGCAAAAGAAAATTTGCGCGCCGGAATTAAAACAATTTTATTTATAGATGAAATCCACAGATATTCAAAAACTCAGCAAGACGCACTATTACCTCATTTGGAAAACGGAACGATATTTTTAATCGGTTCAACCACTGAAAATCCTTCGTTTCAGGTTGTTCCGGCGTTATTATCAAGAGTTCAGGTTATAAGACTTAATTCTATTGATGATGAGAGTATGGCAAGTATTATAAAACGCGGATTTCAGTATTTGGCATCGAATTATTCTCCTATGGAATGTGAGTCCGGAGTTTTAGATTTTATAATAAATCTTGCAAGAGGGGATGCCAGATATGCACTTAATATTGTGGAAAACGCGTATTTTGCAAGCGATTTGAAAGATAATAAAAGGTACTTATCTGTTAAAGTTATAGAAGAAATTTGCCAGCAAAGAAACACAAGATACTCTCAACAAGAGCATTATGATTGCGCATCAGCATTTCAAAAAAGTTTGAGGGGGTCAGATCCTGATGCGGCAATTTATTATTTAGCGAAAATGATTTGCGCAGGTGAAGACCCGAGATTTATCGCTCGAAGGTTAATTGTTTGTGCATCAGAAGATGTCGGAAATGCTGATCCAAATGCTTTAAATGTTTCAATTAATGCATATAAAGCAGTGGAACTTTTAGGCTTGCCAGAAGGAAGAATCCCGCTTGCGCAGGCAGTAATTTATGTTGCACGGGCGCCAAAATCTAATGAAACAATTTGCGCAATTGATAAAGCGTTATCAGATATTTCAAACGGAAAAGATTTTCCGCCTCCAATGCATTTGAAAGATGCTCACTATAAAGATGCCAAAAAATACGGTTTTGGAGAAGGATATATTTATACGCACTCTGCACCGGATATTAAACAGCAGTTTTTGCCGGATGAACTTGTCGGAGTTAAATATACAAATCCATAACGGATTTTACTGCGCGATATTCAAGTAAGTATATGCATTAATATCGAGTGCGCCGTATATAATTTTTACCTGAGTATCGTTTACGGGGATTACTTTTGAAAATACAAGTTCATCTTGTTCAAAATCATCATTTGTTTCCGTTGCCGGTAATTTTGCAAGAAGATTGTATCCTTGGTATAAATTCAGCGTAACATTGTTATCTTCCGACTTTTGCGCGCGAATTTGATAATGTCCGACTGGAATTATCCCTTCACCGGCTGATAGGTCTGTTGTCACACAGATAACCGGATATTCTGATTTTGCACCGGCTTCGTTTTTTATTATCTCTGATTCGTTTCCTTTTGAGTATTCTTTACCTTTTAGTTTTTTCCTGTTTTTAGCCCAATGTCCCCATTTGTTTACTTTTGCATCCATTTCATCAAGCGCTTTTTCAAATTCTTCATCAGTCACAAATTTTTGCTCATTTGTTTTTGTATTCAAAACTCCCTTTGTATCCCAAAGATCTGTTGTTGCATTCACTGATGAAAAATCTTCATCCGCAAAAACTTGTGAGGCGCAAAATATAAGCATAAACATAATTGTCAAAAATTTTTTCATAATTTTATAATAATGATTTTAAACAAAAAGTAAACCAAACATTTAGATGAAAATTATTGTTCATTCATTTCAGACAAAAGAGAATTTATGTGGTTTTTTATTGCCGGCGTAATCAAAAGATCTTTTTCCGAGTGAATAAAATTGTCAAGAATAATAATTGCCCTGCGGGAATCGCCTGTTTTTTCTTTTAAAAGAGCCACCATAATTTTATTTAGAGGATTTTTTTCTGCATTTTGTCCGTATTCTTTAAGTTTTTGTTTTGTCATTCCGAGTTTATCGTAGCAGTCAGCAAGATTTTTGTAATATTCAAAATTTAAATTATATTGTTTTAGGGCGTTTTCAAAACAATCAAGTGCCAAATTAGGATAGCCGATAGTCATATAAGTTTTACCTAAATTATTAAAATAAACTGCTGTCGATTGTTTTTTGGGGTTTAAGCTGATTGCAATTTTGAATTCTTCTATTGCGCAGTAATAATCTTTTTCGGAAGCACATTCTATTCCTTTGTTATTATGTAAATAAGCGTTCTTTTCAGGATCAATCGTGTAGGTAACTATTGTTCCTCCTGCACAAAAACCCTTTTGGATTCCGATTATTAGCGTTAAAATTAATAATATCTTTTTCATTTCTTCTTTATTTAATAAAAATTTCCTAAATTTCTATTTCTAAATTTTCGTGTGAGAAAATTATATTTTTGTAATCAGCGTTGTAGTATTCAGAAATTTTGTCAAGTTTATCATCATTGTAGCTTGGATCGTAATGGAAAAATGCAAGTTTTTTGGCATTTGATTGTTTCATAATTTCAATAGCCATATCAAATGTCGAATGTCCGAATCCTTGTTTTGGCGAAATCGGATTTAAGTAATCTTCTGTTGTGTATTGGCTGTCGTGGATTAAAAGATCACAGTTTTTGCAAAATTCAACAAATTTTTTATCTCCGCCTAAATAGCATTCTTTATCGGTTGCGTAAACAACTGATTTATTTTGATATGTTATTTTGTAAATCATTACACCTTGTTGAGGGTGTACATATGATTTATAATAAGATATTAAAATGTCATCTTTTTTTAATTTTTTATCATGTTGGTACGGTTCAATTTCCCATTTTTTATTAATTGAAAATTCTCCGAATTCACCGAGGTTTCCGATTTGTAAAGTGCATGCAATATCCCCTAAATCAAGCGGAAACGTTTTACCAAAAATCAAATCATTCAGATCATTACCTAATTCTTTTCCGGCACCCATAATTTTTATATTTGAAGAACTGATGTGAAGCGGTTTAAAAAATGTCAACCCCAAAATGTGGTCTTGATGAATATGAGAAATAAGAATCAGCGTCTGAATTGGTATTCTTTTTTCCGGTTTTTGCGCTGAACAAATATATTTTTCTGTCAAATCATCTCCTGACTTTATAATACCTGTTCCGGCATCAAGAATTATTGTTCGTTCGCCTATATTTAATTCAACGCATGAAGTGTTTCCTCCGTATTTTGCAAAATCCCTTCCTGCCGTAGGAAAACTTCCTCTTACTCCTCTAAATTTTACGCTAAATTCACTCATCTTATTTCCTTTAATTTTATAATCTTTTTAATTCAAAAATTCCGGATTGGTCATTATTTTCGCCTGTATATATTAATCCGTTAAATAAAAGAAGTTTTGCCATTTTTTGAATAGTTTTTTCTTTTGTTTCCACCCAGCGAAGATCAAAAACTGCTCTGTCTTTGTAGTTTGTTACATTTATTATCCTAAACGCATCCGGATATGAAACCAGTGCCGGAGAATTTACATACAAAACATTATTATGCTGAGTAATTTTTGCCGCATGATAGTGCCCTTGAAATACTCCTATAGGGTTTTTATAACTTTCTATCAAACTCATTATTTTTGAAGAATTTCTTAATCTGTGATTAGGGCTTGCAAAAGGTTCAATGACAGGAATGTGCATAAAAATTAATACTGTCTGATTTTTGGATTTGTTAAGTTCCTTTTCAAGCCACTTATATTCTTCATCAGGGATAAATCCTTGTGAAGTAATTTCTTCAGTTATAATATCATCCAAAACTATTACTTTATATCCTTTTTTAGGAGAAAATGAATAATATGAATTTTTAAATTGGTAATTCGGATTTGATTCTTTAACCATATCCATATAAACATCTGTTGTTAAGTATCCTCCGACACATCTGTCATGATTGCCGAATGCAAAATACCACGGATATTTCAGATTATTCATATGTTCTAAAAAAGCTTTTAATTCTTTTTCAAACGGTTTATCAATCAAATCCCCCGTAATCATAACAAAATCAACATCATTTTCTTCATTAATTTGGTTGATCGCATCATCTAATAATGTCGGAGATTCACCGGTCATTTTAAAAGTCGTATTTGAACCATTATCTAAGTAATGAATATCACTCAACTGTACAAATTTTAAGCCGGAAGATGTACTGTATGCTTGCAATCCCCACAGCATTCCGACTGTCAAAATCAAAGTAATAAATGTATTACATACTTTTGAAAAAAAACTTTCTTTTCGCTGTTTTTGCACTTTTTTATTCTTGATTACCTTGTATCTTTTCATTTTGTCTTGATTCCAAAATTGATTTTACTTCATTATATTTTGCTTCCAATCTTTTGTCATCCTCAGACAGTATGATTGAACGTTCATAATTTGAGAGTGCTGAAGAATAATTTCCGAGATTATATTCGCACAACCCCATATATTCATATGTTTCTGAGGTTTGTATGTTCGGTAAAATCTCGTGAAGAATTTTTTTTGCCTCCTGATAATTTTGAGTTTTTGTTAATATTTTTGCTTTTACTAATCTGTATTCAGGCGCGTTATTTATTGTTACGGATTTATTAATATCATTTAATGCCTGTTGAAAAAGTCCCAATTCAAATTCTGATTGAGCTTTAATGTAGTAAGCTAAATCATCATTTTGTTCGATTTCGAGATATTTTTCTAACGGATTAATTGATGATTGGAACATTCGAGCGTGATTTAGGGTTATACCTAATCCAAGATAAGCCGGAGAAAAATTAGGTTTTATAGCAATTGATGTTTTATAAAAATCAATTGCATTTTTATAATCATTTATTGAACGGAAATAATTTCCTAAATAATAATACGCTAAATACCCGTTAGGGGCTTTTGTTCCTTCCTGAAGCGCGTTTATCATTTTCTGCGTATCGCCGGAATGTTTGTATTTCATTGCGTCTTTAATATATGGATTCAAATTTTCATCAAGATAATTTCTGTTTTTTGAATTAATATCAGAAATTTTATCTTTTAGTTTCAAAGCATTTGAATTATTGGGGTTAATCTGCAAAATTTTATCCAAATAGGCAGAGGTGTTTTTATAATCCCCTATTATCGCGTAATTTGACGCAATATCCAAATAATCATCTTCAATCTCACTTGCTTTAGTTGACAACGCGCAAAATAAAATTAGAAGTATAACAAAAGCTTTTTTCATAATATTATTATAACATAAAAAAAATCCCGCATTCTGCGGGAAACTTTTTTAAGGGAATAAATTAGGATCTCTCTTTTGTTTAAACGGAATTCTTTTCTTAATATCTCTCGTGTATATTTAATGTTCTCATATATAATAAAGTATATACTTTTTATATAATTTCAGAAAATCGTTAAATCGTTACAAAAATTAATAAAAAGTTGCTTTTTAAACGCTGTAAGCCCTTATTATTATTCGGCAACACTTAATTTTTTAGCAAGTGATAATCCTGCAGGTAAAGGCAAAATTACATTTTCATAATTTGGGTTTGACCCAATATCTTCTAAAAATGGCACTACTTTTTTGTAATGAGATAAGATATTATCGCACGCAATAAATCCCCCATCAACCAAATGAGGGTCAATTAATCTGAAAAATTTTATATATTGGGCTTTGTTTGCATCAATAAAAGCCAAATCACACTTGTAATCATCAGGTAAATATTCTAAAATCGTTGCCGCATCACCTTTTTTTGTCGTAACAACATCATCTACCCCGCAAAGTCTAAAATTTTCTTTTGCAATATCAAGTCTTTTATCATAAAATTCGATCGTTGTAAGATGTCCGCCTGTTTTTTTGAGAGCTTTTGCAATCCAAATTCCTGAATAACCGTTTGAAGTTCCGACTTCAATTACGTTTTTCAATTTCCCGTCAACAATCAAATTATACAAAAATTCGGCAGTAACTCTTGAAATATTCCAAAATTCTTTCTGCGTTTTTTCTAAACCTATTAAAATTTCTTGTGTTTTATTATCAAATGTATCAATTATCATTTTTTTTACCCCTCCCGGGAATCAAAGATTTCCACCCTCCCTCAAAAAGAGGGTAATATTTTTTATAATCCTGTTTTTTGGTCCAATTTGAAATAATCTATCATTTCAAATACGGATGTGATTTGGTTGTAAAATTCGT
>CAMNNA010000052.1 GCA_946545285.1 uncultured cyanobacterium
AGTAGGGTTGACTTTAGTCAACCAAAATATGTCGGTAGACTGAAGTCTACCCTACTGGCTGATAGTGGGTAGGGTGCAATTATTTGCACCAAAATAATTCTCAATAACCTTGTTATTTTTTCTCAAACCGACTGTTATTTTACATAAATACCTTTTAACAGGACATTTGGTCGGAAAGAAATAAGCGTGGTGTCATGCTGAACTTGTTTCAGCATCTTACAAAAGTGACGTGTTTACTACATTTGGGTAAGACCCTGAAATAAATTCAGGGTGACAATAAGGTCGGAAGTGCAATTTTTCCCTCAAAAAACGAATTTCAGTACAAAAACTTACACAATAGCAACTTTGCAATTAAATATAGTAAAAATTAATTTATATACACTAGCAAAAATTTTTTTCCTGTGTATTATATATTTTATATCATTATTTTGGAAAGAATATGCTATCTTTAGAACAAAAAAATACTGAAAAAATTTACAAGCCCGATTTTAATTCAAAATCCGGACGTGAACTGCTGGCTTTTTACCTTCAGGCAAAATTTAAACAAATTTTTCTGAATGATAAAAAACAGGATATTCCTATAATAAATGCAATTAATCCGACTTTTATCAATAGATTTTCTAAAAGAATAATTAATAAGCCAACAAAGCGGTTATTAATAGGTGTCACCGGAGAATCTGCTTCAGGTAAGTCAACGATTTGTAATGAAATTAAAAATGTTATAGGAAAAAATGACATGCCTGTTACAGTTTTAAGTACGGATAATTATTTTAACGATATCTCCGATTTGATTAAAAAATACGGCTCTTTTGATAGCTTGCGTGATCACGGTTATGATATTGATGCCCCATCAAGTTTTCAGTTAGATATTTTAAGGTCTGATTTGGAAGATTTGGCTCAAGGGGTTGATATAAAAGCTCCTATGTATCTTCCCAATGGTACGGGGGTTTCTGTTCCTAAAGCATTTGATGTTCATGCCCAAAAAATTATTGTTGTTGAAGGTATTGCAACAATGTATGATACGGTACAAGATGTTTTTGATATAAAAATATATGTTGAAACTGATAATGATTTAAGAAAAAACAGATTTATAAGCCGTGCTGTTAAAGAACGAAACCAGAGTATTGAAAATGCCGTTAAACATTGGGAATATATTGCAAATGCCGGTGAAAAATACGTTAAACCTTTTAGGAATGAGGCTGATCTTGTATTAAACGGGAATTCAGATCTTCAATATTTTGCAAAAGTTCTAGGATATATTCATGAAATAACTAATAATTTTGAGTCTAATAGCTAAAATTATTATCTTATTTTTATGCTAATATTCTGTTATGGCAAAGATTAATATTGTTTTATATGAGCCTGAAATTCCTCAAAATACCGGTAATATTGCAAGGTTGTGTGCCTGTTGCGGTGCAGATTTGTATCTAATTGGTAAATTAGGGTTTTCACTTTCATCAAAATATACAAAGCGCGCAGGTTTAGACTATTGGGATAGCGTAAATATCGTTAAACTTGAGTCAATGGACAAATTGTATGAAAAATTCCCAAACGGGAATTTTTATTATTTAACCACAAAAACTGATAAATTGTATACAGATATTGAGTTTAAGGAAGGGGATTTTATTGTTTTCGGTCCGGAAACAAGAGGACTTCCCGATAAATACGTTAAAAGTGAAAATGCAAGGACAATTCCTATGAAAGACGGTCAAAGAAGTTTGAATCTGTCTAATTCAGTAGCAATTGTAGCTTATGAGGCGATAAGACAAATTGGACTATAGATTACCTAATAGAATACAAAATTCTAACAAATCAACTTATGGCAGAGTTTTAAATATCGCAGGGTCTGACTATATGCCGGGAGCTGCATATTTGTCTTCTGCTGCAGCATTAAAAATAGGCTGCGGGTACTGTTACTTAGCTACTTGCGAAAAAGTTATTCCTTCTGTTAGTGCGCAAAATCCGAATATAGTTTTTGTACCTTTGGATAAAATTGAAAATTATTTAGATTTGGCGGATGTTGTTTCTATTGGCTGCGGGCTTACGCAAAATGATTGTGCCATAGATTTATTTAATAAAGTAATAAATTCTTTATCCCCAAAAACTCCGCTTATAATTGATGCTGACGGTTTAAATATTTTGGCAAAAAATTCAAAAAATTTTTTGGATCGCAAATTTAAAAATGTAATACTTACTCCGCATCCAAAAGAAGCAGCAAGACTTTTAAATTGCAGCCTTGATAACGTATTATTTAATATAGAGTTCAGTGCAAAAGAAATCAGTAAAATATATAATTGCATTACAGTTTTAAAAAAACACAACACTTTAATATATTCTCCTGACGGAAAATCCTATACAAATGATACGGGAAATAGTGCTTTATCAAAAGCGGGTTCAGGAGATGTTTTGACAGGAATGATAGCCGGAATTAAGGCCCAAGGGGCTTATTTATTTGAAAGCGCGGTTTTAGGTGTATATTTGCATGGGTTGAGTGCAGAATTTGCAAGTAAAAAACTCACCCAATACTGTGTACTTGGACAAGATTTAATTGATTATATACCGGACGCCGTAAAATCATTACATTAAAATCTGAAATCTATGTTCAGACCTGCTAATTTTGGCTTTTGAACAGTTTCTGCTTTTTTAATAATAATCGGAGTACTATCACTTATAAACGGATGTATACTAGATTTACTGTTTGGCAAAGGCGGTAATATTGTCCTATTTGAAATGTACTTTCCAACATTTGCCGGGGTAATAATTTTTGTTTTCATTTTTTTCTCCTTTGTATATTTATTAAATCAGATAATTAACTATAAAAAATAGCCCGACAGAGCTATTTAATATTCTGTCAGACTATTTAAAACACGTAAATATATTTTTTGCTATATTAACTTTCAATTTGTTCCATAATTTCAAAAGGTTTTTCAGAAACTTTCATCGTATCTTTAGAAATTATACCGCGCTTTAATTCTGTAAAGCTTGCGCGTTTAGATGAAAATTTTTGTTTTAAAAATTCATAGGCAACTTTAGGATCACATTTTGATCCGCAAGTAAATAAATCAACAGCCGCATAACCAAGTTCAGGCCATGTATGAATTGCCAAATGACTTTCCGATATAATTACAACGCCTGAAACTCCGTACGGATTAAACATATGAAAACATTTTTGAACTATTGTTGCCCCGCATTCTAACGCAGCATCAACCATATACTTTTCAACTCTGTCAATGTTATTCAATGTATTCGGATCACATTCAAAAAATTCTGCAAGTACATGACGACCTAAGTGTATCTCATTTGCTTGCGGGTTATCTTTAAATATGTCTAAGGGTGAATATGTCAATTTCTTACTTCTCCTTATAAATGTATATTTCACACTACTAAATAATATACTAAAAAATTTTTTTTTGTTAAATTATAATTTATTTTTTTTCAGATTTCCATATCCGTTTCTCTTAACCTAATTTATATAAGCATTTCGGGTAACAATTGATATTAAGTTTTATAACAAAAACTATTTATTTTTTGTGATAGCATATAAATATGATGAATAAAATTTTAGTTATTGATGATGATACGGCAATTAATGAGTTGGTAAAAATAAATCTGGAGCTTGAAGGTTATACCGTTTTTCAGGCTAACGACGGAGTAAAAGGATTTGCATTGGCAAAGCAGGAACTTCCGAATTTAATAATTCTTGATATAATGATGCCTGAAGTTGACGGATTTACAGTTGCAAAAAGAATAAGAGAAAACGAAACTACAAAAGATATTCCGATAATCATGCTTACTGCCCTGTCGGAATTAAACGATAAAGTCAACGGTTTTAATATCGGGGTGGATGATTATTTGGTAAAACCGTTTGAAATTGAAGAACTCAAGGTTAGAGTTCGGGCACTTTTAAAAAGATCAAATTCTATTCCGAAATCCGCCGCAACACGAGAATTATTAACTTTAGAGGAAATAACTTTGTTACCTGAACAGTATAGTGTAAAAATTAATGATAAGCAGGCAAAATTAACTCCTATTGAATTTGAGATTTTTAATCTATTGTTTCAAAATCACGGAAACATGGTTTCATCTGCAAAACTATTACATGATATTTGGGGTTATTCTCCTGATGATGATGTCGAAACAATTAGGGTCCATATTCGACATTTAAGAAGTAAAATTGACAAAATTTCTGATGGCAAAAAATATATAGAAACTATTTATGGCGGTGGCTATAAACTAAATATTTAACCTTGGAAATTATCATCTAACAAATTGTCTGAATTGGAAGATGATACAGCTAATTTGTCGCATCTTTCGTTGTATGGATGTCCGTTATGTCCTTTTATCCAAATAAATTTTACGTTGTGATTTTCTTTTGCCTTCAATAGTCGTTCCCATAAATCTTTGTTTTTAACAGGATCCTTACTTGCCGTTTTCCATCCTCGCTTAACCCAACCATCAATCCAGTTTTGGTTAAAAGCATCCGTTAAATATTTTGAATCTGAGGTTAATTCCACATTACAAGGTTTTTTTAGTGCTTCCAGCCCCACAATTGCAGCCAAAAGTTCCATTCTGTTATTTGTTGTATTTTTATAGCCTTGAGTAAGTTCTTTTTCGTGGCTAACACCGTTTTCATCAATTGCCGTTAAAATTGTTCCGTAACCTCCTTTGCCCGGATTTCCGGAACAAGCACCATCTGTATATATTTTTACTAACATCATATTACAATTCTCCAAAATTATTCTTCCTGCGGTTTCTCATATTTAGTTTGGGATTTTTGGGCTGCGTTTAAGAACAATTTTCCTAAATTAACAGCACTTTGAGAAGCATTTTGCTTTACGTTTTGAATATCAGTTTTTGTTTGATTAACAGAATTCTTTTGTTCTTGAATAATTCTGGCTGTATTGGTTTTTACACTTTCAACCGTTGTTTTAACACTTTTGACTTGATTTTGTACATTGGTTTTAACTGCGTCAACAGAATTTTTCATATCTTGTTTTATATCAATTTTTGTTGTATCACACTTTGTCAACCACTTGAAATTTTTTACTGAACTTGGAGCGCCAACACTACCATTCATAATAACTTTAAAATCTTTGTAATTTGTTGAACCGGTCGTAAGAGGCGGAATTAGAGCAGTATTTTCATTTACCGGATCTGCAGTTAACTGCTGTAAGAATTTTGCGGTTGCAGTTCCGAATTTTGGAATATAGGATAACAATTTTTCTGCAGAAAATTCTCCCAATACTCCTAAGCAAGATACAGTTTTTGAATCAAGTCTTCCTAAAATTACCAAATATGCGGTGTTAGGAATAATATAATATGTTCCTTTTACATAATAAGACATTAGAGGCCCTGAAACAAGTATTTTAGAAATATTAGCCATTCCATTTGCTAAAGTCATTGATCCTGTAATTGATTTAAATTTATTAGTTTCTTGCATTATATTCAAGGTTGATAAAGCCGAAATTGCTGATTTTAGTATTGAATTTGATGTAATATTTTGAGCGGATACCAAATTTTCAAGCCTTCCTATTCCCATAAATCTTCCGTCAGTTACATCAAAATCAATATTACCTTTTAAATTTTCAAAAATTGCTTTGTCAGTTACGCCTTTTGTTGTAAAATTGGCGATAAATCCCATAGTTCCGGTTAAAGCATTTTTAATTCCAATCGCGCCAAATACTGCCTCAGTAGAATTTAGTCCTTTACCTGTTAGATTTACCCCTATTCCTGTATTAGAAATGTTGTATGATATTTTCCCGTTAACTTTTCCGTCAAATACGTCTGCAGTTAAGTCGTTCAAATAAAAAGTTGTATAATCTATTAATGAAAATTTTGCATTAATATTTGAACCTTCTATTCCGCCGAATTTGAATTTTTCCGCAGTTCCGGAACCATGCAATATCGGCCCGTTAAGATTTGCCTTAAGATTTGTCAGAACAAAATCCATATCCTTTATAGAAATATCCGAAATATTAACATCACCTTTTACGATAGGATTATTAATATTTCCAGAAACATCAATTTTGCCTTTTGCCGTTATGTTAGAATTACCCATACCCCAAATTGGGAATGAAACATTTTGAGCAACGTTAATATTTAAATTCAATTTAGGTGAAGAATACAGTTTGTCAATATTTCCTGCTAAAGTAGCAATTATACCCGAATTATTAGCGATTCCTGTGTTTTCAAATGATAAAGTTTCTCCGTTAATTTTTATATCGGAATGAATTTTTGTATTTTGCCCCTTTAATAAATTAACATCTGCAAGCTGAATATATCCTGATGGTGTTGCGGTCAAGTCTATTTTGATATTTTGAGATTTAGAATTTCCGTCTGCTTTTACCGAAATAGGCATTGATCCTTTGTAAGGGAACATTGATCTGATGCCTTTCGGAATAAATGATGCGATATCAGCACTGTTGAGATTCCCTGATGCAGTTATATCAATATTTAGTTTGTCGTTTATATAGTCTGTAACAATTCCTTTTACATCTATTCTTGAATTTCCGACAAGTAAATATGAATTTTTTATATTAATATTTTTATTATCCACTAAAATTTTGGCATTTGGAACAGAAACAGATGCGTCAGAATTCTTTAATCCTAAATTATTAACATCTATTTCTCCCAAAATGTCTGTTTTATGGATATTTAACTTTATTAATGCGTTGTCTAAAAGCACTTTAAACCCTGACGGCTTGTTGAAAATATTTATATTATTAACTGTTAAATTTATGTCAGGTTTTAAACTGTTTAATCTTCCTTTTATCAAAGCTTTTAAAGACACTACTCCTGAATTAAAATCGTTTTCTTTTAGAATTTGTGTTTGCCCTGCAAGAGTGATAAGCCCTTTTAATACCAAATTATCAGCGATTATTTTTAAATCTGTGTTTGCATCAGATGTTATTTTACCTGTCATTTTTAAAGGATTTCCCATAACTGATGCGCTGAAATTATTCACTGAAACATTATTATTTGTTAAATCAATATCCGCATTAATTTTATCTATTGAAACATTGTAGATTCCATATTTGAGGCTAGCTTGGGGAATTCTTAAATATCCTGATGAATCAACTTTTTTCAAATCGGATTTAATATTAAAGTCAGAATCAATTGCGCCGGTTGCCGATAATGTTTTAAAATCATTTATTTCAAAAGTTTGAGCAATAGAATCAATAATTCTTATGATATTCTCAAACTTTGCATTAGATCTAAATGTCAAATCTATTGCTTTATTTTTGCCGGATTTTATACTACCAATAATTTGTGTTTTTTCATTTTTATCGGATGAGGTATAAAAAATCGAGTCAATATCAGTCTTTTTCCCTTTAAAAATCAAATTCATATAACTGTGCGGAAGCTGATTTGCCCCGACTTTTGCGCTGATATTATCAATAGAAAATTTTCCTTGTTGAATCGGATCTTTAATTGTTCCGAATGTTTTGACATTCATTTTTAAATTGGCTGTAAGTCCGTTTGATTTTACAGCTTTTAAAATTTCAATAATATTAAAAGGTAAAGCATTATCTGATTGAGTTACATTTTCATCGTTAGTTTCGACTGTTTTTGGGAATATCAAATCATCGAAATCAACATCCGGCATAATTTTGTTAAATATTTTAACGTCGAAATTTGAAACGGTTTCATTTTCTAAAACTACCTTACCCGCTGTTGATATTTTAATTTTTTTGTCAAGAACAAAATCAGAAATTTTTAAATTTTGTCCTTCAACATAGTATGATTTAGATGAAGAAATATCCTTTAGTACAATTTTGTATGATTTTAAACTGATATTTGGCAAATGGTTCGATAGTTTAAAATTAAACGGTAATCCGTTTAAAGTTTGTTCATTTTGCTCATCTTTATTATTAGGAATTTTCAAATAATCTAATATCAAAAAATTTCCGTCTTTTTTTACGTCTAAATTTGCAGAAATTGAATTAGCACTGATACTGTCAAATTGGACTTTTTTTAATATAAGAGGCAATAGTGAAAGTTTTATTTTAAAATTGTTAACAACCAAAAATTCCTGATTTTTATCAGAAATTGCCATTTTAAAATCTTTTGCCTTTATCCCAATTGCGAGTTTCGGGCTTGTAATTACTCCAAGTCCTGATATTTCTGTGTTGTAACCGGTTGATTCTTTAATAATTTTTTCTATTTCAGGTGCATATTTATTTGCAATCGGAGTCAATGCGAACGGTAAAATTAAAAACAATGCATAAATGCATACAAATATACTCCCGAATACAATCCCTAACTTTTTATAATTTAAATTCATAACAAGTCTCCTATGCTAAGATACATATATATCTTAGCATAAAAAATGTTACAGTAAATTTTTTAATCAAATTGATTGGTATATTTGTTACCAATCAATCATTTGCATAATGGAGTTATCATTTAATCCGTAATTATGTACCCATTTTGAAGGGCCCAGTCCTTTATAGCTTGGTAATTCTCTATGATATTCAATTGTTCCCGCAACAGCAGTTTTTTCTTTTGCAATTAAATCGAACCAATTTGATCGTAGCATACTATTTTCATACAGAGCGCCAATCGATTTTGTTGATACAGCACCATCTTCTAATTTTTCAAATTCAGTTGCTTGAACATGCGTATAATTTTTGCCATAATCAAATGTTACGTATCCTCCGGGGTAACTTGTTGTTTTTGACTGAACCTTCCCTTGTTTACTAACTGTATGCGAAGTTCCAATATCAAATAAAGGATTTTTTCTTTTGTATACTTTAGATCCGTTTTTAAGCGTTTGTGTATGCTTACCGAATTTCACATACCGAAATGCTTTTCTTCCATAAACTGCAACTGCTTTAATAATTCTTCCCCATAATGCCATATAAATTATCCTATATATCCTATATATATATAGTAACTATTTTTTAAATTTTTTTTTGCTAAATATTTTAAATATGTAACAAAATATTTACAAAATTATAGTTGTTACAAATTCAATGGCTTGTTCTTTCGTTTCAATATCGCCGTTTAATTGTGCTTCGTGAAGTTTTTTCAAAATATCCCCGAGTTTTTTAGAAGGCTTTAAGCCGGTTATTTGCATAATTTCATATCCATCAAGGAGTTTGGGCAAAGATTTGAGAGTTTGTAGTGAATCAAAGTAAAACTTTGCCAAATTATCAAGTAAGCTTAAATTTTCTTCAACAATTTCATTTGTGATTTCCGGCCCAAGAGCGGATAATCTGTCTGCTTTTGCGATTAAAATTCCATCAATTGAATTTTCTTCCATCTTTCTGATATATCTTGTAAGTGTTTTTTGTGTTGAATCCGGCGCACTGACAACCATAGTTGCATACATATGCCGTTTTATAATTGTTTTAATATAATTTATTTGTTTATTTGAAAACGCTAAATTTTTTAAAATCGGAACACACATTTTTGCTCCGATATCGTCATGTTTAATAAATCTGTGCCTTCCGGTATCATTATCAATTGTCCACGTTGAAAATTTACCTATGTCATGTAAAAAACAGGCAAGTTTTAAATGAGCAAATCTTGAAAATCCCCCAAAATCAATTTTATCCATATGTTTTTTTATATCAACAGAGGAATTCTCATAAATAGTTTGTACTTGCTTTACTGTTTCTATAGAATGCTTAAATAAATCTAAGTGGTGATGATGGTTTGGGGGCACCTGCTTTAATTCCTTTACAAAAGGAAAAATTAGTTCTAATATTGAACATTCATCCATTTTTAGCAGTGCACTGTGCGCATATTTACCGGAAAAAAGTTTCATTAGTTCATATTCAACTCGCTCTTTTGCCGGTTCCAGAATTAAATTTGAATATTTTTTTGCGATATTTAGGGTTTCTGAATCAATTTCAAACCCGAGTACAGAATGAAATCTAAATATTCTCAAAATTCTAAGCGGGTCATCAGTAAAATTAGATTCTGAAATACCCTTTATAACTTTGGCTTCAAAATCCTTTAAACCTCCGGTATAGTCTAATATATCCCCTGTTTTAATATTAATTCCCACTGCATTTATCGTAAGATCTCTGCGCAAGATGTCTTTTTTTAGACTGTTTTCAATTGGTTTAGTAATATCAATATAGTTTATTTTGTCAGGGAGTACGACTCTATAAATCTTATTTGTTTCATCAAGAGTAATAAATGTTCCGTCAAAAAATTTTGAAAGCTTAAGTGCAAAATCTTTTGGGTGATTTTTAATAATCAAATCTCTGTCATGAATTTCGTTATTTAGAAAAATATCGCGAACAGCACCACCTATTAGATAGATTTCTTCATCAAAATTTTCCGAAATTCTTTTTAGAATACTGTCAGTTTTAATTTTATTTATTAAAATTTTCGTATTCATAAATTATATTACCTAATCCAACGGTAACAGCCGTTTCTGCTCTTAAAATAAGATTACCAAGGGTGAGCATTTCAAAACCGGATTTTTCAAAATATTCAAATTCTCTTTGTGAAAACCCGCCTTCAGGTCCAACGATAACAAGAACTTTGTCGCCTTTTTTAATTGGATATTTTTTGAATGAATCACGGATAGTTTTTTTTGAGATTCTTTCGCAAAAAACAATAATTTTGTTAAATCGGTTATATGTAACTAAATCTTTTATAGTTAAAGGCCAGTAGCAAAGCGGAGTATCAGCTCTTTCGCATTGTTTTGACGATTCGTACATGATTTTGTTCCATTTTTCAACTTTTTTTTGCGCAAGTTCAGGTTTTAAAGAACAATTATCGGTAATAATCGGATAAACAGCCCAAACACCTAATTCTGTTGCTTTTTCAATAAGTGTATTTTGAGCATCACTTCTTAAAGGACTTTGCGCCAAATAAAGTCTAAAATCCAAACCCCGTTTTGATGGGTAAAATTTATCAATTTTAGCATTTATAGAATACGAATCTATTTTTTCAATAGTCGTTTCATATTGGATTTTATTTTCATCAATCAAAAGGAGTTTTTCTCCCGTGCGAGCACGAAGGGAGCGAGATATATGGAAATAATTTTCTCTGTCAGTAATTATGACAGAATTATTTTTGACTTGATTTGAATTTATAAAAAAATGTGGCATAGAATATCCTTTGATAAAATGATAACATGAAAATAATTAATGTATACAATTGACACAAAAATTGGTCGTGATAGTATGAAATCAGGAGATGGACTTGTAGCTCAGTTGGTAGAGCAGTTGACTCTTAATCAATTGGTCGTGGGTTCGAGCCCCACCGGGTCCATTTTACATTGAAAATAAAAGATATTTTTGAAGGGGCGAAGAACCCTGCAGGTTGAAAACCTGCCTGCGGTTCGAGC
>CAMNNA010000053.1 GCA_946545285.1 uncultured cyanobacterium
ACAAATAAGGGCGAACCGGTTGTTAATGATGAAAATTCACTTGCCGGCCGTGCTTACAGAAACGTCGCTCGACGTATTATCGGAGAAGATGTTCCGTTTATTGATTTTGAGAATGAAGCTAAAATGTCAACTAAAATTAAAAAGTTTTTCTCAAAATTCCTGAAAAAAGGAAAGGAGAACTAAGATGAGCGAAAACATTTTTACCGAAATCTACAATAAAATTTTAAGTCTGTTTGGGCAAACTGAAGAAAAAGAAGAATCAAAAAATGTTGCTGTTAACAGATTGAGAGTTGTTTTGATGCAAGACAGAACAAATCTTACTCCTGAAATTTTACAAAGAATGAGAGCCGAATTGGTTGAACTTTTATCTAAATATTTAGAAATGGATAAAGATGCTCTTGAATTAAATCTTGAACAAGACGGTGAACAGATGGCCTTGATGCTTTCAATTCCTGTTATTCGTGCAAAAGACGAAGACGAAATTGAAGCAGCAATAAAAGAACAGGAAAATTCAGAAAAAGAAGAATCGGAAGATGAAGAAAAAACTTCTGATGAACCTTGTGAAGATGAAAATGATTCTGAATCTGAAAATAACGAAGAATCAGACAAAGAAATTGATAATAATGACTCTGAAGAAATAGAAAATTCATCAGCAGAAACCGAAGAAGAAGAAGAAGAAGAAGAAGAAGAAAATTCTGAATATATTGTTGAAGAATCAGAAGATGAAACTACTGATTCAGAAGCTAAAGATAAAAATTAATCTTTTTTCATGTTATACTTTTGCATTTTAAAGCCTTTCATATTTTTGGGGGGCTTTTTATTATATTTATGCTAAATTTAAATTATGAAAAATTCTTTAATTTCAATATTTTTGATAATAATTTTGGGGATATTTTCATGCTTTATTACTTACCAAAATCAAAAAAGTGAAGTTTTAGAAGTTTATACTCCGACAAAATTCGGAATTGATTTAAATAAAGACAAAATAATAAATACTGATAAAGAAATAATTTGTGCTGATGGAATTGAAAGCTTTTCACTTGAACCTTCAGAGGATTTTTTAGATAAATATGCGAATAAGTTTAATTTATCAAAAATTGACATTATAAATATGGGTTATTTAGCACAAGAATTTTCACAAAAAAATATTCTGCATAAAAAAGTCCATTTAAAATTAACAAACAAAATTTCAAACGAATGTAAATATGCAGATATTTATTCTGACAATACTAATTATAAAAATTTACTTGCACAAAGCGGATTTGGGGTTTATAACGGAGAAATTTTAAACAAAGATAAATATGAAAAAGAATTAAGCAATTCAAAAAAATTAAATCTTGTAATTTTAAATCATCATTCAAATAAATATCATACTCTTGATTGTGAATACGGGCAAAAAGCACATGATAAAGTAATTTTACCAATAAGGTACCTTCCGAATGATTCAAAACCATGTAAATTTTGCCATAATTTTGAAAACAAAAAACACAAAATTTATAAATACAAATTAAACACAGATATTATAAACCTTCCGAAACTTCCTCCACCCGAAATTACAATAACAGACGGGAATATAACGATTTATCATACAAATTTTACTCAGCATTTAAAACCTGATTCTTTGTGCAAAACAAATGAATGTATTGCGTTGATTAATCTTATAAACAATTCAAAAGAATCAATTGATATTGCAATATACGGTTATGACGAAATTGCCAATGTTACAACAGCCTTAACTAACGCCAAAAAACGCGGGGTAAATATACGGTTTATTTATGACGAAAATATAACAAAAAATCAGAATTTTTATAAAAGTAATGACATTATAAAAAATCTTTCATCTGTTTATCAATCTGACAGTGAAAACACCATCATGCATAATAAATTTGTAATATTTGATGATTCTATTGTATTTACAGGGTCAATGAATTTTTCAAAAACAGGATTCAGCGGTTACGACCAAAATGATACAGCCGTTATAAGATCAAAAGAAATTGCCCGATTATATAAAAAAGAATTTGAACAAATGCTCGGGGGTAAATTTCATAAAGCAAAATCTAAACACAACAATTCCCATATCTTCAATATAGGAAACAGCATTGTAGAAATATACTTTTCACCTCAAGATAAATCTGCAAAACGAATCGTACAATTAATCAATAATTCTCAAAAATATATTTATATGCCTATATTTTTAATTACGCATAAGGATATTTCAAATGCATTGATTCTGGCAAATAAAAAAGGAATAGACGTAAAAATTATTATGGATTCAAACAGCACATTTACAAGAAATACCAAACATGAATTTTTAAGAAAAAATAATATTGCGCTTAAATGCGAAAATTATGCAGGAAAACTTCACTCAAAATCAATAATTATTGATGATAAATATGTAATTATGGGCTCTATGAATTTTTCCAACAGCGGAGAAAACAAAAATGATGAAAACATGCTTATCATAAACAATCCAAAATTTGCAAAAGAATTCAGGCAAGTATTTGAATATTTATGGAAAATGATTCCGGATAAATACCTGAAATATTGCCCCAAAGCAGAAAGTCCCGAATCTATCGGCTCATGCTTTGACGGCGTAGATAACAATTTCAACGGTTTAATTGATAAACAGGAAGCAGTATGCAAATAACTCCGTTCAACATACCGGCTGATGGCAAAATGCTGTTATAAAAATTATAATATATTATCTGTTATGCATTTAGAGCTTGTTTTTTGTTTTTGTATTCAACAAGGCATTTTGCTAATTGATCAGGACAGCTTGTAGGTTTTGGACCGCAAAGAATTCCTGATAATTTAGAAATAACATCATCTATACTCATTCCTTTTATCAGACTTTTTATTCCCTGCAAATTTCCGCTGCATCCGCCGTAAAATTCACTGTCTAAAATTTTGTTATCTTTTATTGCCAATTTAATTAATTGACAGCAAGTCCCTGTTGTTTGATATTCAATAATTTCAGTATTTTCCATTTTTATTAAGCTCCTTTATTTTCTATTAACTTTCTTCCTGTAAATTTATTTAAAAATTCAGTATCAAGATTATTGGCAGTATTATTTACCTGTTTATCTTGCATAGCTTTTTTCTTTGCTTCCCGTCTGTTTGTTAAGTATATATTAAGTTTTGGTATCCCAAATCCCAAAACAAGACCTGAATACAAATACCCTGATAACTGTGCAATTGTAAGAATTCCCAGTTTTTTCTTTGCTATTTTATTATCAGCAACAGCTTTCATCATTTGAGAAAAATTCAAAGCGTGCCCTTCTTTAGTAAATGCATTTTTGCCCAGAATAGAATGTAAAACTTCATCTCTGGTTTTTAGAGTTGATTTTGTAATCCAATTGATAATACCTTCACCATCACGCTTAATAAGGGTAGAATCCATGCTTTGTGCTACAAGTTTTTGAACAAAATTTCCTAAAATTAACCAGTTTGCAAATCCTAATGTATCTTTTATTGCAGATTCAGTTAATTCATTTTCATTTCTGGCAGCTAAAAATCTTGAAATAATTGTCATACCGTAAATAAATTTAAATTGCTTAATTGTTGGAGTAAATCCTTTAAATTGAAGGTTTTTAATCAAATCTTTAGGATTACCTATTGTGGCTAAAACACCTCCGCCAAATAATGCACTGACTAATCCTTTTTCAATTTTAAATTTTAGGGAATTATCTTTTTCTCCGCCGCCGACAAAACTTTCTTGTCCGGTCTTTCTCTTAGTCAAATAAATATTTATCGGCTGAGTTGCCATACCAACGGCTGAACCTATTGCAACACCCCATAATGAGCGTTTTAAGTTCATCTTCTTAACTGCTTTTAAGAATACATTTTCCGCAATATTCGGTTTTTCTAAGAAAGTCTTTTTAATAGAATCTTTTGTATAAAGTTTTGATAATTTGTGAATATTTTGCAAAATAGATTCAATATCATATCTGCTTGAATGAATTCTTTCACCGGCTTTTGCAATAATACGGAAATTGTTTTCGATATTATTTTGTGCAATTAACAAATTTTTAGCATCCGCAAGTCCTTGTTTACTGAATTTTGTTGAATCAGACTTAATTTCTTTTTCTAAAATATCAAGAACTTTGTCAATATTTTTGTTTTTAAAGTTTAGCCATTTTCCGTTTTCGTCAGGACTTAAACCTTCATAACTTTGAATTGTTTCTTTTAAAAATTCCCGTAACGGATTTATGGAAGAATCAGCTTTTGCAAGTTGAAGTTTTTCACTCCAAATTTTACTTGTTAAATCAAGTGTTTCAGAATCGGCAAATACTTTTCCTAATTTAACATCATTTTTCCCTAAACCAAATTTTCTATTTAATGCAGTAGCCAAAATCAACCCTGCAACTGTACCATATAAACCAATTGCAGAATCATTGATTGTACCCATACTTTCACGTCTTAAGGTTTCAACGCCGGCATCTGTTCCTCTTGAAAAATCAGTTATTGTTCTTGGCAACACCATACAACCTAAATCAACAGCATTCGCGCCCCAGGCTTGATTTGTATTTAAAAACCTTAAAGTTTCATCCAAAATACCTGTAAATTGGGGGTTTCTATTTTTTATTGAGGGTATGTTTACGTTGTTTTCTACTTTCATTAAATTATGCCTTTTTTTCTTGTATTAGTTTAAAAGAACTAAATGCCGGAGATTTTAAATTTTTGCTAAAATTTGCAGATGGTTTGTTTAATTTTTCAAACTTTTCTTCGGCTTCACGTTGTTTCTTTTTATTTGTTTGAGTTCTTGTATATAGCGGGATAAATATTCCTAAAGATAGCAGTGAGAATGCTAAATTCCCAAGCTGGCAAATGGCTCTGAGATTTACACTTGTTGTTTTAAGGTTGGCATTAGAAATTGCTTCAAGTTCGTCAGTAGATTTGATTGTTGTATGTTTTGCCCATATCCAAAGTTTTTTGAATATATTCGCATCTTTAGGCGTTTCTTTTAATTTGTTTATAAGAGTAATTCCTTTTACTTTTTCAATCAAAGTTGCAATGGCTTTTGCAGCATAATCGCCTAAGAAATAAAAACTTGAAAATGTTGCAATATCTCTTATAGTATTTTCTTTCAACTCATTTGAATCTTCTGATGCGGCAATTCTGCTTGAAAATGTTGCTGCAGAAATAATTCTTGCCTGATCCATTGTCGGGAATATATTTTTAAACTGAAATAATTTTAAAGACGGTCTGTCCAAAAACATCGAAAGTCCTGCAACAGCCCACATTAACGGTACTGCAAAGAATTTTTCAGCAGTCAATTTCTTTTGTTCATTTGGGGTAAGCTTTCTTTCATTGTCATCATTATATATAGGTGCCCCCTGACGTCCGGACATTTTGTGAGTAATCCATCTGTTAATAGGTTGTGCCGCAATAGCAAGCGGAATTATAATTCCAAGTCCTGCAATACTTTTTGCATTTATTAATTTGTTTAATTTTGATAAGTATTTTGATAGTGTACTTTCTTCTTTAATACCTTCTTTAACTATACCGTGGAGCATATCCGCTGCAGATTCACAAATATGTTTCAAATTACTTGTACTAAATTTATCTTCACCAACAAATCTGATATTTTCAGATATTTCAGTTTTTGAAACAAGGTATTTGTATAATTTTTGAGCATATCCGTCTTCAGGAGTTTTGCTGACAACATTTTTAGCAAAACTTCTCAATTCTTTTTCATATTGTTTATCTTTATCAAAAATTGTTTTGAATTTCTTCAAACCGCCTTTTGTAATATCACCGTTTACCCCTTCAATATCATTGATGAGGTTTTTCATTGTGTTGAAAACTTTTGTTTCTTGGGATTCTTCAGCGGAAATTGAATAGTATTTTTTAATTCGATCTAATGCTTCACTATTTAACCATGAAGTTGTTAAATTAGATTTGTTAAACATTCCCATAATAGGTCTGTTTAGTAGTTTTGCTGCCCCGATTACTATAAAACTCGGAATTATACAGTTAATCAGTAATCCGGAAGATTCTCTTCTTAACGCTTCAAATCCACCAAAAATATTTAATTTTCGGTGTTCATTTCCATTTTCATCTTTTTGTTTTGAACCAATAAATGTTTCAAAAAAGGTTCTTGGCAAAATTGCGGTAGTTAAATCCAATACGGCAACATTAATCATAGGATTCTGTTCACATTTTTGAATCCCTTTAATCGCCCAATTAGTCAAACCGGTGAAATTTACATCTTTCCGGCCTTTATAAATCGGGGCATTATTCTTTTTTTCTACACTACCTAATTCAATTTTACTAATCATAACAATTGTTTTGCCGAATATGCTTTGATTATAAACAAAGCACAACACATGTAAAAGCACTGAATTTCAAAAATTGCCTAATTTCGGGCAAATGTAAAAATTATGTAAAGATTGATTTCTTATTTTTTTTCTAAAAATGCATTTTTTAAAAAGTTTTTTTTGAAATTATTTAAAATTTTTGTATGATAATTATATAAAATCGGATAATTTAGCAAAAATTTACCTTCGAATTTTTTGTAAAATTTTATTAAGATTTTGAAGATTAAATAAATAAAATACTATTTCATTCCAAAAATCGACTGTTTATTGTATTTATTTTATAAGATTTAATGTAAAATCGAAGTAGGCACAACAGCAAAATAAAAGAAAATTAAAAATGAAAGAATACAGGACAAAGAAAAGATTAAAAAAAGGATATAGAAAAACACCGAATTCAAACCCTTATGAAAATTACCCTAGACCGCGAAAAAATAATTCACCGTTCGGGAAAATTTTAGCATTAATGATATTAATATTTTTGGGTACTTTATTAGGGATAGTTTTATTATCAACAAACAGGGAAAATATAGATAAAGTACTTGGTCAAAATACATTTTTAACCAAAATATTAGACAAAATAAGTTTAGGTAACGGTTCAAAAAAATCGGAATTTTCTTTCCCGTTTGGGCCTAAAAGACGTAATATCCTTCTTTTGGGGGTAGATTCAAACGGTGCGGATGCTGATTTATGGGTCGGAACAAGAACTGACACCATAATTTTGTTAAATATAGACCCGAGAACAAAAACCGTAAATGCTTTAACTATCCCAAGAGACAGCAAAGTTTATCTTCCGAACAACATGGGAACACAAAAGATTAACGCAGCCCATGCTATCGGCGGGATTAAAATGACAGTCAAGACGATTGAAGATACTTTAGGTGTTAATATAGACAGGTATATTATGCTCCATGATGAAGGAGTAAGAGCAATTGTTGATGCTTTGGGCGGAGTAGATATTTACGTTGAAAAAGATATGCACTACAACGATTATTCAGGAAAACTCCATATTAATTTAAAACAAGGACAACAGAAACTTACAAAAGACAATGTAGTTGAATATTTAAGATTCAGACACGATGCTTTGGGTGATATTGGCAGAACACGCCGTCAACAATGGTTTTTAAGAGGATTATTATCAGATTTGAAAAAGCCTGAAACAATCGTAAAAATTCCGGGGTTAATTTCTGTTGCAAACAAGTATATTAAAACAGACATGTCCCCATACGAAATGACCCAATATGCAACTTTAGCAAGAGGGTTTGATATGGATAATATAGAAATCGCAATGCTTCCCGGAGGCCCGAATCAAAGCGGTTCAATCAGTTATTGGATTTTAGATCCGGATAAAACACAACAAGTCGTAGACAGACTCATTTATCGACAAAGACCAAATGACGGAAAAGAATCTTATAGTGCAAGTATAATGAGTTCTCCTTCAAGAAAACAAGATGCAAAGGAACTTAAAACCGCACTGGAGAGTGCAGGAATTAATGTCAAATGTACAGGAACAGTAAATTCAACACATTCACAATTTATTGCACATTCTAAATATGTAACGGTTGATTATTATGCCCTGTTAAAAAAACAGATTCCTCAGGTAAAATCTAAGCAATTTGTCTATGAACCGTCAAATTATATGTGCGCATCAACAGATTTTACTATAGTTTTGGCAGGTGAAAACCAATAAAAGGAGGTTAAAAGTATGACAATTCCAAGTTTAGGCGGAGGTAAAAACGCAAAATCGTTTATTAAAATCTTAAATACACCCGCAACAGATTCCTCGATTGTAGATTTGGTAAACGAACACACGGATCCTGAATTAGTTAAAGATTCAGCAATTTCGCAAAGCATTCAAGAAACTGAAAAAATTTCCAATTCAGAACAAATTCAACAACCTGAAATGATAAATAACCAATCACATGAAGAATCAGTTCAAAACTTTAGAAAAGAATATGAAAGAATTCTTCATAATACCGTACTTCCTGCAATTGCGCCTTATGAAAAAGAAAGAAAAACAAGATTTACGGCAGCTTTAATAAATGCAATTATTTTTGGGATTTTAGCTGTTATAACATATTTCTATGTACCTGTTGAAGTAGACAGAGACGGATATTTAACATGGGGGTGTATCGCTATTGCCGGTGGTGTTTGGTTTTGGCTAAAAAAATCTTTTGAACGCAAAATTAAATCAAAAATTATGCCAAAATTAATGAAAGCATTCCCCGGTTTTTACTGGCAAAAAACACAGGCAATTTCTACTGAAGAAATTGATAATATCAAAATTTTTCCTAATTCAAAAAAATGCACTAAAAAATTTGATGATGCATTTTTGGGCAAATACCGCGATGTTGAAATAAATATCGCAGAATGTGAATATGAATTGGGCGGCGGTAACAATAAACAAGAAATCTTTAACGGTGCTGTTATCAGATTAAAAATGAATAAAAATGTTGAAGGTTTGACTGTTTTAAGACCGAAAAAAATAAATTGTAAAGACTTAACAAAACCTAAAAAGGATAAAAAAGATCCGGTTGAACCTATAGCATTGCAAAAAGTTGAACTTGAAGATGTTGAATTTAACAAGAACTATAATATTCACTCCACTGATCAAATTGAATCAAGATATTTGCTTACAACAGGATTTATGGAAAGATTTAACAAACTGAGCTTTGCATTTCATTCAAAAGGCACATATTGCGTATTTTTTAATAAATACGTTTATATTGCACCGCATGTAAAAGGAGACTTATTCGGACTTTTCAGTTTAAGAAAACCCGTAACTGACACAAAACAGTTTGATGAAATGTTTAACCAAATAGCATCAGTATTAGAATTGGTCGATTACTTTAAATTAGACCAAAAATTAGGATTGTAAAAATTAAAAACATAGTTTATAATAATGGTGAGTTAAGAAATGAAAGGAGATTTGTAAATTATGGTATTTGAACTGGGCTTTTTTGGAATTATAGCAATAGGTCTTTGCTTAGTCATTTTATTTTGGTTATACGTAATGTATGTTTCTATAATCAAACAAAAAAACGATGTTCGCGAAGCTATGAGCGGAGTTGACGTTCAATTGAAAAAACGTTACGACTTAATTCCGAATATTTTGACAATTGCAAACAAATTTATGGAACACGAAAGAGATTTGCTAAATAAAATTACTGAACTAAGAACAAAAGCATACGGTATCAGATCAACTCAAGATACAATTTCTGAAAAAATTCAGTTGGATAATGAAATTTCAGGACTTATGGGTCGTTTGATGGTTAGCGTAGAAAATTATCCTCAATTGAAATCCGATCAAACAATGATTCAAGCAATGCAAACATATTCAGAAGTCGAAGAACATATCGCGGCAGCAAGAAGATTTTATAACAGCGCAGTAAAGAAATTAAACAACTCTGCAGAAATCTTCCCAAGTTCAATGGTTGCATCAATGATAAATATTAAACCTTATCCGTTCTTTGAAACAGATGAAACAGCAAGACAAAGAATAGATGCAGGAAATTATTTTTATAAAAATAATTAATTAATTTTATAACAAAAGCGCGGGAGTTTATCCCGCGTTTTTGTGTTATTTTGATAATTATAAAAGCAAAATTTTATATTATGTGCCCGTAGCTCAGCTGCCCTGCGGCGAGCAGACAAGACACCTTCGCGGACTTAGGTCCGCGAAGGTGGAGTCGAGGAAAACGGTGTCGGCTTGTGAATAGCAAGACGAGCAGGTTTTCCGAGCGGAGTCGTTATCATAAAATAATACAATTGAATAAAGTATATGTGCCCGTAGCTCAGCTGAATAGAGCGCCGCCCTCCGAAGGCGGAGGTCGGGGGTTTGAATCCCCCCGGGCATAATATTTTTTGCTTAATTTACTTAGCTACGCATATTGCAGACATATGTACGAAATCAGGGGCTTCAAATATGCTATTATCATAAGTAGCATATGCTTTATAATAATAACTACCACCTGTACCGGGAGTTTTAGACCAATATGCTTTTTCCTCCCCTAATTTTTCATTTAAAATTGAATTTAATCCGCTATTTGCTTGAGAACTAATTTTTTCTAAGGTATCAATATCCGGCAATTCCATTTTTTGGTCGTTGCAATATATATTTGCAGAATCCCAATCATTATTGCTATCTATAGGGTTAATTTTAAATGCTTTATATCCATTTATTGCAGGATTTAAGTCACCATCTTTTTCATATGCAAGATATTTACCGATTTTGGTTACATTACCCATAAACTGAATATCTACAGATGTCATGTTCGTTTCAGAATCTTTATCGGTAACAAATTTATTCGGTTCCCGACTTCCGTTGTAATCGTAAATCCCTGCAATACATGCTTTAGAGTTTGATCTGCCGTCGCTATCATCTATGTTACATTTTTTGTTGTACATAATTATATACGGAACACCATCCGCTGTTACAAATGATATCGGTTCGCCCCAAGTTTCTGAATTTAATCCGAATGATTCAGGGGCTGTTAAATCTTTCACTTCGACAAAATCTTCTCCGTTATCTGTATCAACTTTTATTTTGTCATAAGGGAAACATTCAGCGATTTTATCACCTTTACACCACGAAGATATTTTAAAATGTTCAGACAAAGCTTTGATAAAATCTTCCGTTGTTTCGTAACCGTTAATTTGCCCCAAAATCATTAATTTATCCGTGCCTTGAGCAAGTTTCCGTTCAATATTTTTTATGCGGTTAGCCTTAACTTTAGCACCTATATTACTAATCAATGTCGGCAATGTCAGTGCTGCGACGACTCCGATTACGCCAAGGACAATTAAGACTTCTGCTAAGGTGAAGGCTGCTTTACTCTGCAACGTGGATACTG
>CAMNNA010000054.1 GCA_946545285.1 uncultured cyanobacterium
CATGCTTTTAACCCTTTCTTTTGTTTTGTTATACTTCCAATTTCTGTCGGCTCAACATTAAAACAGCCTCCCGACTCTTTTATTATAAACTATTTTTCAAATTTCCGCAAGTGGGTATTATCAAGCACAGACAGCATTTATGTAATTATCAATATCTTCTTTTGTAATCATTTCAGTTACCGCAACAAGAATCTTTTTATCATTCAATTTTATTCCGCCTAAAATCTGAGCAGATTCAAGTTTTGATAAAAATTCAGAACTGTCTCGAACCTCAATAACAAATTCATTAAAAAAGTTTTTATTTTGAACTTTAATACCTATTTTTGTCAATTTATCGGCAAGCTTATGAGCATTAACAGCAGACAAATACCCTGCCTGATAGAATCCTTTTTCACCCATAACAGACAAATATAAAGCAGCACAAAGTCCGACAAGCGCTTGATTTGAACAAATATTACTTGTTGCTTTTTCGCGTTTAATATGTTGTTCTCTTGTTTGGATTGTCAGACAAAAAGCTTGATTCCCGTCTTTATCAACCGTTCTTCCGCAAAGTCTGCCTGGCAACTGACGCATATACTGCTGTTTACAAGATATAAAACCGGCACTCGGCCCGCCAAAATTCATCGGAATTCCAAGTGTTTGAATATCTCCGCAAACTATATCGGCATCGTATTCACTCGGCGGTTTTAATATCGATAGCGTTGAAACATCACAGCATACAATTAAAAGACAATCCGCAGACTTTTTAGGTTCAATTATTTCACCGTAATAATTAGGAGTTTGAACCAATACACAAGCAAAATCATCAGTATTTTGAGGTATTTCATCAACAAAATAAACCTCTATATTTTGCGGATGGGCGTAGGTTTCAATTACTTTTTTGTATTCAGGGTTAATTCCGTTTAAAACGCATGCTTTATATTTTTTAGAAATTCTGCATGCCATCAGAATACTTTCAGCGCAAGCTGTTCCCCCGTCATAAACCGTAGCATTTGTAATATCCATGCCTGTTAATCTTGATATCATAGTTTGAAATTCGTACATAACTTGCAGTGTGCCTTGGGAAATTTCAGGCTGATAAGGAGTATATGCAGTATTAAATTCAAATCTGCCCGCAACTTGCGCTATACATGCAGGCACAAATTTGTTATAAATTCCGCCCCCCATAAATGAAACGAATTCAGATTTATTTTCTTTTGCAAGTTTTTTGATTTCTTTTTGCAATTCTAATTCACTAATCCCGTCAGAAAGTTCAAGAGGTTTCATCCTTGCACTTTGGGGGATTTGTTTAAATAAATCTTCAATTTTACTTATTCCGATTTGCTCGCACATTTGAGCAATTGTTTCACTGTTATGTACCAAAAAATTTTTCATCTTATTATTCCACTTCTTTTTTATAATCTTCGTAATTTAATAAATCGCCAAAATCATCATCATTACCGCTAAATTTGACTTTAACAAGCCATCCGTTTTCGTAGCAGTCTTGGTTTAATTTTTCAGGAGCATCAACTAAACTATCGTTAACTTCAATTATTTCCCCCGAAATTGGCATGTAAATTTCAGATGCAGCCTTTACGGATTCAACATTTGCAAAAGTTTCACCCTTATTAAAACTGTCACCTGCTGACGGCAACTCCAAAAATACTATATCCCCCAATTGTTCAACCGCATAATCAGTCAAACCAATCACATAATTATCTCCTTGTTTAACTACATATTCATGTGATTTAGAACATAACATTTCATCTTTAAAACTCATATTTCCTATTCTCCTTTTGTAATCTTTGTGTAATTATTTACTTTGAGATTCTTCGCTCCGCTTAGAATGACTGTGCACGAAAAATCTTTCAATATCTATACCCTGTTTCTTTTTTCGATAAACGGACGTTTTACTATTTTTGCATTGTGAAGTTTTTCTCTTATCATAACCTGAATAATCGTATCAGGCTTCATTTGTTCAAGATTTTTAACATAAGCAAGTGCAATATTTTTTCCTGTTGTCGGCGAAACGCACCCGCTTGTAACAACTCCGATTTTTTCATCGTTAAAATAAACTTCATACCCATGACGTGCAATATTTTTATCTTCCATTACAAGTCCGATAAGTTTTTTATCCACACCGTTTTTAATTTGATTAAAAATAACGTCTTTTCCGTTGTAATTAATTGTTTTATCTTTCGGCACAGACCATGATAATCCCGCTTCAATCGGAGTAGTATTTTCATCCAAATCGTTTCCGTATAAATGAAGTGATGCTTCCAATCTCAAAGTATCCCTTGCTCCAAGCCCGATAGGCTTAATTCCGAATTCTTCACCCGATTCTAAAATCTTATTCCAAAGTTCAGATGCATACCTGTTTTCAATTAAAAGTTCAAAACCATCTTCTCCGGTATAGCCTGTTCTTGAAATAAGCATTTTTATGCCGGCAATTTTCCCTGATTTGATAGTAAAAGATTTTTGACCCTCAATTGTATAACCTAATTTTTTCATAATATTAACAGCTTTTGGTCCTTGCAATGCCAACAGCGAATAATTATGAGATTGATTATCAATTTTAACATCATACCCGTTTGAATTTATGCTAAACCAATTTAGATCATCTTCCACTCTTGATGCGTTACAAATAATCAAATACTGTTCAATTCCGATTTTATAAATAATCAAATCATCGACTAATCCTCCGTTTTTATTTGTCAATTGACAATAAACGGCTTTTTCATAATCAAGCTTATCGATGTTTTGCGGAACAATACTATTTAAAAACTCCGTTGCATCAAATCCCGAAACAAAAACTTCACCCATATGAGAAACATCAAATAATCCCGCGTTTTCTCTGACAGTTTTGTGTTCCTCAATAATAGATGAATACTGAACAGGCATGTGCCAACCGGCAAAATCAACCATTTTCGCCCCTAATTTTACATGCTCATCGTGTAAATAAGTTTCTTTAACCATAAAATACCCCTATGAGTTAATGATAACTGTTTAACAAAATAAGTCAATCTGTGAATTTTTAAAAAATAATTTTGGGATTATTTCCAAAGCTAATTATTATAAATTTCCCCCCAAAAAAATACGGATAAAATAAATTATCCGTATTTTTTTTAAGTATAACACTAATTTATGAAACTTGCATTTCTTTTTCAAACCCGAAAAGTGAACTTACGGATTCATCATCATGAATTCTTGAGATTGCTTGCGCTAAAAGCGATGCAACCGAAATTTGTTTGATATTTGACGGCATTTTATCCATATCAAGCGGGATTGTATTTGTTACAATACATTGAGTAATCGGAGCAGATCCTAATCTTTCAACCGCAGGTCCTGAAAATACCGGATGAGTGGCTGCAACATAAATCTCTTTTGCCCCCTTAGATTTTAATAACTTTGCTGCCTCACAAATTGTGCCTGCCGTATCAATTATATCGTCAAACATAAGGCAAACTTTGCCTTCAACATCACCGATTACTTCTGTTGCAATTGCTTCGTTATGTTTGTCTCTGCGCTTGTCAATAATTGCCATCGGGCAGTTTAGTTTTTTTGCAAAATATCTTGTTCTGTTTGCTCCGCCCATATCAGGTGAAACCGCTACCATTTCATCAGGATTTATATTTAGGTTTTGAATATAATTGGCAAGAATTGGTGCTGCAAAAATGTGATCTACTAAAATATTGAAAAATCCCTGAATTTGACCTGTATGTAAATCCATCGCCAAAACCCTGTTTGCTCCTGCAGTTGTCAATAAATCAGCAACAAGTTTTGCTGTAATTGCTTCTCTGCCTGATGTTTTTCTGTCCTGCCTTGCATATCCGTAATATGGAATTACTGCTGTAATTGTTTTTGCACTTGCTCTTTTAAACGCATCAATTATTATCAGAAGCTCCATAAGATTTTCATTCACAGGATTACAAACCGGCTGAATTATAAAAACATCATCCCCGCGAACGCTCTCTTTTACCTGAACATAAATTTCGCCGTCTGCAAAATTTTTAACTATCATAGGTCCGATTGTTGTCCCAAGTTCATTCGCAATCTCTTGCGCTAATTTCGGGTTGGAACGACCTGCAAAAAGTTTAATATCGTGGTTCGGGCTAATTGCACGTTCAAGTTCATGATAAGTCTGTTCTTCAATCACAGCCATTTTAATTCCTTTCTGTTAAATCTGATACAAGCATGGAAATTATAAGACACATTAAGCCGAAGCTCAACATTTTTTTAAGTTTTGTAATACCAAAACGCGTAAAAAAATATTTTGCCAATTATTTTCTCAAATTTCCATAACTGTAGATGTATTTTTGTAATTTTATTTTATGAAAAGGCGATTGGTTTATATAAAAACCAATCGCCTTTTTATTTAACAAATTAAAACTTATTGTTGTTCAAACTGTTCTTTACCAACCCCGCACAAAGGACAAGTCCAATCATCAGGCAGATTTTCAAATTCTACTCCGCCGTTTTCAGCAGGATCGTAAACATAACCGCAAACTGTGCATACCCATTTTTTCATAATTTTGTCCTTTCATTTATTCTACGAGTTTAATATTAGCACAAAAAACAAATATTTACATTATTTAACCAAATAATTTGCATGTATACATGTTTGTAGTATTATGTAGTCGGTTACATTAGTCCGATAGGTTCGCCCTAGTCGGGGGCCGAATAAAAGGGCCGGTATTTTATTGATAGATGCCTTTTAATAAGAAACAGTCATCTTTTAATAAAAAAGTTTACCGCCTTTAGCCAATGCCCGATGGGACAATGTTTCCCGTAGTACAACACATTAAAATATAAAGGAGAAAAAAGATGCCAACAGCTTCTATGATTGAACTTTTGGAATCAGGTGTACATTTCGGACACCAAACACAAAGATGGAACCCTAAAATGAAACCGTATATTTACGGTGCAAGAAACGGAATTTACGTTATTGACTTAAGAAAAACAACTGTTTTATTGGATCAAGCGTATGAATTAGTCAGAGAATACGCAGCAAAAGGAAGAAATATTCTTTTTGTAGGTACAAAAAAACAGGCTGCTGATGTTGTTGCTCAAGAAGCACAAAGATGCGGTGCATACTACATTAACCGCAGATGGTTAGGCGGTATGTTAACTAACTTTGAAACTATCAGAGGCCGCGTTAACAAATTAAAAGAAATGGAAGAATTCATCTCTAACGGATACCTTGAAAAACTTCCTAAAAAAGAAGTTGCTCAAATTAACAGACAATTGTCTAAATTATCAAAAACTTTGGGCGGTATTAAAGATATGAGAGGTTTACCTGATTTAATCTTTATTATTGACCAAGAAAAAGAAGATATTGCTATTAAAGAAGCAAACAAACTTGGTATTCCTGTAATTTGTTTGGCTGACACAAATGCAAATCCGGACGGAATTGATTATGTTATTCCGGGCAATGATGATGCAATTCGTTCAATCCAATTGATTACTTCAAAACTTGCTGATGCTGTATTAGAAGGCAAACAGTTAAGAGAAAACAAAGCTAACGAAGTTAAAAAAGTTGAAACTATTACCGCTCAAGATGCCGGTGTTAGCGAAGAAGAAGTTAAATAATGATACTATGATAATAAGGATCTAAAGCTTGGTAAAAGTTTTATGGATCCTTAATATCTTTCAAAAAGAAGGAGAATTATAAATGGAAATTACAGTACAAATGGTTAAAGAACTTCGCGATAAGACAGGTGCAGGCATGATGAATGTCAAAAAAGCACTAGTTGAAGCTGAAGGTGATATGGATAAAGCCGCTGAAATTTTACGTCAAAAAGGTATTGCTTCTGCCGATAAAAAAATGGGCAGAATCGCTGCTGAAGGTCGTGTAGATTCTTTCATTGACGCTAACGGCGGGGCTATGATTGAAGTTAACTGTGAAACTGACTTTGTTGCTAAAAACGAAGAGTTCCAATCTTTAGTTAAAGGTTTGGCTGAAAACGTTGAAGTTCAAAAACCGGCTGATGTAGACGGATTATTGGGATTAACTTGCCCTCATTGCAACAAAGTAATCGCAGATGCTTTAAAAGAAAAAATTGCATCTATCGGTGAAAAAATTACGGTAAGAAGATTTGTAAGATACGAAGGAAACGTTGCAACATATATTCACAACGGAAAAATCGGTGTATTATTACAAACTGATGCTAAAAATGATGAATTAGCAAATGATTTGTGTTTGCATATCGCATCTTGCGCTCCTGAATTCGTTTCAAGAGATGAAATTCCGCAATCAGTTATTGATCATGAAACTGAAGTTGAAATGGGTAAAGAAGATCTTCAATCAAAACCTGAAAATATCAGAGCAAAAATTGTTGAAGGCCGTATTAACAAATTGATGGCTGAAAAATGCTTGTTAGATCAAGCATTTGTTAAAGACCCTAGCGTAACTGTTAAACAGCTTATTGAAGGTAAATTTAACGTAAAAGCTTTCACAAGATACGAACTTGGTGAAGGTCTTGAAAAACGCCAAGACAACTTCGCAGAAGAAGTTATGAATCAATTAGGTTAGTAAATATACTAAGTAGTTAAAAAGCCATCGCAGAATTTATCTGAGATGGCTTTTTCTTTTTTAAAATGAAATTATCCTACCACTTAACTTTTTCAATAAGTTCAATTTCGTATCCGTCAGGGTCTTTGACAAAAGCTATTAAAGATCCTTTTTGGGTTAAATCAAAGGGTTCGTAAAGGTATTCGTATCCGTTAGATTCTAATTTTTTTGTAAATTCATCCATTGATTTTACTTTGAATGCGAAATGCCCAAATCCGTTTCCTAATTCGTAACCGTTTTCAGGGGTATTATCATTGTAGGTTAATTCTATTTGCTGACCGGATTCTTTATCTGTTAGAAAATACAACCAGCAATCTTTCAGGCGGCGTTTTTCAGATAGTTCCATATCAAAAAGTTTTGTATAAAAATCCAGACTTTTTTCTATATTTTTCACCCTTATCATTGTGTGTAAAAGCATTTTTTCACCTTCTTTATCTGTTACTATGCTAATCTTTAAAATTTTTATTGTCAATATTTTATTTTTATGATAGGATTCGTTTCATAAAGTAGTTAAGTTTGAGGCAAATTTATGATTGAAAAAATTTTAAAACAATTATCCGGAACAAACATCATGTTTTACGTATTATTCGCACTGTTTTTGATTTTTGTATGGAAAAATCCGGATATTTCTTTGATGCTTTTTGTTGCAATGGTTTTTGCCAGTTCACTTAGCCCGTTGGTTGATAAATTGAGTAAAAAAATGAACAGGACAGCATCAACTGCTATTGTAGTTTTTGGGTTAATTGCTCTGTTAGCTCTGATAATTATTCCGATTTTGGTTTTGTGCGCATATCAAATAGGATTGTTTGCTGTCGAATTCCCAAAATATATAAGCAATATTGATAAAGTTATACACAGTTACCCAATTTTACATAAATTGGGCCTTGTAAATTTGAATTTATACGGAATGTTTTCTTCCGCTGCAAATTATTCTTCTGATTTGATTAATACCGTCTTGGAATTTGCCAGTAAATTAAGTTCATTATCATTATACTTTTTCATAACAGTAATCTTTATATTTTTCCTTATTGCAGATAAAGATTATATTAAAGCTGCAACTTTAAAATTATTTCCTTCAAATATGAAAGAAAAAGCCGAAGGAATTATAGATATTATCGGTCAAAGAATTGGCGGATATGTTATTGCTCAAAGCTGTGCCATTGCAAGTGTTGGAATTGTAATGACATTAGGTTTATGGATTTTTGGAATACCTTATTCATTTTTACTGGGTTTGATAACAGCAGTATTGGATATATTACCGGTTGTAGGACCTGCAATTGCACTTGTGATTTGTTTGATTGCTACATATGAATCCGGTGTTTGGGCTTTGGTTATTGTAACTTTAGTCTTTGCTGCAGCGCAATTTATAGAAAATAATTTTGTAAGACCATACGCATTTGGGAAATTATTAAATCTTCACCCTATGCTTATTTTTGTTTTCTTATTCATTGCTACAAAATACTTCGGATTGGTCGGAACACTTTTTGCACCGGCAATTGCCGCTACATTGTGTGTTCTGGTTGAAGAATTGTATATTAAAAATTTGAAATAAATTTATTTTAATTAAAAAATCGGGCTGTTAAAAACAGTCCGATTTTTTTTTGAATATTATTTTATTTCTTAAGCGGTTGCATTGAAACCGTTTACTCCAAATCTTTGGAACATAATGTCATTACTGTATTTTGAATATAATCCCATCATATCGGCTTGAGTGAATGGTCCGAAGTTTCCGATCATAGGATTTGGGTATCCGCTTTGCGTGAATGGATTCATATCATACATTGGATAAGGATATGTTCCGTAAGGATTATTTGGTGTTAATTGAGGTTGTTGATAAGCTATTTGATCTTGAGGTTGTGTTTGGTCTTGAGTCTGAGTTTGCACAAGTTCTTCTTGGCGCATTTCTTCTTCGTCTTTTTGATCTGTATAAGATTTTCCGACAATTTGTCTTGTTAACCATTCACCTGCAATCCAACCGATTAAACTTCCCCAACCCGGTAAAATTGTTGAACCGATTGCTGCTCCTACAGCACCACCGCCAAGTGCTATTGTAGATTTGCCAAGTTCTTGTCCTGCAGCAACAACACCTTTATCTTTTAATGCTTGATATGCATTATAAATTTCAAATCCTGCCATACCTATTGTACTTATTATAGGCATCTTCTTAGCAATGGCCTTTCCTACGCCTTTTCTAAATCCCCAAAATGCACTTTTGTGATGTATTTTTGCCGCACGTTGACCAACTTTATATGTATCTTTAAATGTTTTTGGAATAGTTTTTATACTTTCCAATAAATTTTTAAAAAAGCCCTGTTTTTGGCTCGCAACTCGTTTTTCTAATGCTTGCCAGCCGGCTTCCGCTTTTTTAAACGGAGAACCTTTTGTTTTTCTCATTGCACGAGCAATAGTTTCTGTCCCTTCCCCAAAAACAAGTTCAGGGTAAACCTTTGCAATTCTTGATGAATAATTGCGAATTCTTGATGCATAATTGCGAGGAACAAAAGTTTTCATTTTCCCAAGTCGGTATAGTACTTTTGGCTTTGTAACCATTTTGGCAACCGCTGTAAATAAACCCATAATTTACCTACCTTAAAAATTTTCCTAACTAACCTACACTAATATAAAAAAATTTACGCACCAAAAATTGCGTAAATTTTTAAAAATGTAATAAAAGTTAATATTTTTTAATCTGTTTTATCCAATGATAACCTGCACCAAATATATCAAATTAACTGCAATACGGTGCAAAACGCTGAAACCCTTATATAATGTCAAAATACAATAATTCCGAAACTGTCTGCAATTCTGGAAGTACCAGAAATAATACAGCCAAGCTCCGCTTGGTAGGATTCTCATCCCTTTTTTTTGCTTTGTGCAAAATAACAGTCGGTTTGAGTATTTTTAACAGAGATATTGAGAATTTACGCAACTTTAAGTGTATATCCTAACTCTTTTATTATTTTTAAAGCGGTTGATAGTTGCGGTTGTTGTTCTCCGTTAAAAATTGCATACAGATTACTTCTTGATATGCCTGTCTTTTTGGACATTCCCAAAATCGAATCTTTTGCACGAACAGCATACTCCAATGCTTTTACAAAAGCATTCAAATCATTGTTTTGTAAAAATTCTTCAAACCCGATATTTATCCATTCTTTTATGTCTTCATCGGTTTTTAAGTCTTTTAAAATATATTCATTAAATGAGCCTGTGTTTTTCATTGATTTAACCTCCATTCATCAAGAAGTTTTTGAGCTTTTTCAATATCTTTCGATTGGTCGGACTTATCACCGCCATTGATAAGCAATATAACAACTCCGTTGATTTTTGTGTAATAAATTCTGTAACCTTTACCAAAGTCAAAACGCAGTTCCGATATATCTTCCGATAACTTTTTATGGTCACCGAAGTTGCCTTCTTCTATGCGTAATATTCTGTGGTTAATACGTTTTCTAAAACTTCCGTCTAAAGAATTTAACCATTCAATAACAGGTGCTTTTTCATTTGAAAGTTTCAGGTATTTGATTTCGTACATTACCATAATTATATTGTATTGCATACAGGACATATTGTCAATATTTTGTTACATAAAAATCTAATTTATGCAATTCTGGAAGTACCAGAAATAATACAGCCAAGCTCCGCTTGTGCAACATAACAGTCAATTTGAGAAGAATGAACAAAAAATTTGAGAACAATGTTAATCTTATAAATAAATTTTTCCCATAACAAAAAATTATTTTTTTATGTTTTATCGTATTATTATAACCGGTTGAAAAATAAAATGATAAATGCTATACAAAATTTCAATATATTTAACAATGTTCGGTTAAAAAATACAACCGAAAAGTATCAAGAAAATCCATCTTTTTCGTTTAAAGGTGGTTTTACAAGACTTGAAAAAGGTATTTTTAGAACAGGCGGTATCAGTGTATGGGACAAAAAAGCACAACATATGATTACAAAAAGCCTGAGTAAAAAACAATTAGAAAATTTAATGAAAAGCTTTGAGGAAACAGAAAATAATCGAATCTTATTTTGCGATATATATTCTTACGGAATCTTTAAAAATCGACTTGCTGCTCATTTCCAGTGTACTCGCTTTTTAAATAACTTTAAAGAAAATTTTGAGCAGAAGTTTTTTGAATCAAAGTTGCAATTTCTTATTAGAATATTAAATCAATTCAAAGAGTATAAAAGCCGATTACAATAGTAAATAGGACGGGTTTTAACCCGTCAAAAACTTAAAAATATGTGAGGTTGACTAAAGTCAACCCTACTTTTGAGTGCAATTATTGGGACAAAATGTGCAAATGAGCGGACTTTTTTGTTACCAAAACCGGCCATTTCGGACTTTTTGACTCTATCAAATTCCGACCTTACAACATTGCTAAAATTTGCTAAAATTAGCTATCTTGCCAACTAAAATTATTTACCCCTTCCGACCAAATGTCCTGAAAAAA
>CAMNNA010000055.1 GCA_946545285.1 uncultured cyanobacterium
CAGATATAGCTTGACCTGTACTTTGGAAAACTTTTCCATTGTACCTTGAATTAGCACTAGTTATTAACGGTTTTCCGCTAGTAACGACATCCAATATTTCCATTTCTTCTGCAGGAAAATAAAAATACATCGTCGGACTTTGCGAAGCTTTTTTGTTTTTTTCAAACAATAATTCTGATTTTTTAGTTCCTGCAACATTTGTTGAGTCACTTTGTACAATAGTTCCTTTTACCGGTTTTTGTGAATTAAATTCAACACCCATAATAATCTCCTTTCGTGTTTACTTATTTTTTGTACATCGCTTACATATAAATAAAAACAAAATGAGATATAAAATTGACATACTTTATGTATTTTTATTGCATAAAATTACAGAATCCAGTATTTATAACGCATGCAGAACTTTACAAAACTTAATACTACTCGTTCGATATTGCTTTTATTATTTTGTAAAGAGTTTCCACTTTCGCACGATCATCTTTAATTTTAGAAATATATTTGTAAATATCCTCAATCAAATCATCAATTGGACGTAAATGGCTTGTAATAAAAAAATCTTCAGTTGACATCTGCACATATTTTAAAATATTGTCAATTGTTTGAGCCGAAACAAAACTTTCACCTATTTCAATCCCTGCAAGAGTTCTTGTTGCAATACCGATTTTTTCCGCAAATTGATCCTGCGTTAACCCTTGCTTTTGCCGAAGTCTTTTTATTTTTGACCCTAGTTCTTTTTTAATCCCCATATTATTATTTTAGATTTGCAGAATAAAATAAAAATGCGACAATATTGCAATAAATGTTAATAATATGTGATAATCAGTCATAATTCAGCCAGTAACGTGCAATTAAACTGCATATAAAATTCATATTACGCAAAAAATTCAATTATAATAAAATATTATCAATTAATCTTACACCACCGACTTTGCAAGCAATAAAAACTCTGGTTTTTGAATCGGCCGTTTGCTTTTCTTCTAAAGTCTCACTGTCGCAAAATTCAAGATATTCAAGTTCGTGATGCTCATTCAAAAACTGAAATGCGGTTTCTTTTAAAGCTTTAACATCAGTAATGCCCTTATCATAGCAATTTTTTATATTATTTAGAATTTTGGACAATGCAAGAGCCTGAATTTTATCATCGTCTGATAAATATTTATTTCGTGAACTCAAAGCTAAACCTGATTCTTCTCTTACAATCGGACAAGGAATGATTTCAACATCAATATTCAAGTCTTGCACCATTTTTTGAATAATAATAAGCTGCTGTGCATCTTTTTCTCCAAAAAATGCATAATCCGGATTTACGATATTAAACAACTTATTAACAACGGTACAAACACCGTCAAAATGTCCAACCCTTGATTTTCCGCACAATTTGTTTACATAAAAAAACGGAGGAATAACATATGTTAAAAAGTCATTTGTTCGCATTTGATTTTGTCCGTACATTTCTGTCGGTGTAGGAGCAAAAACAATTGAAACACCTGCGTCTTCACACATTTTATTATCAGCTTCAAGTGTTCTTGGATATTTATCCAAATCTTCACCGGGACAAAACTGAATGGGATTTACAAAAACCGAAACCACAACCCTATCACATTTTTCAACAGCTTTTTTTATTAGACTAAGATGACCGTTATGCAAAGCACCCATTGTAGGAACTAAACCAACCGTTAATCCTTGTTTTTTCCATTCTTTTACTTGTGTTCTTACTTCATTAATTTTATGTAACAGCATTTATACAAGCGCTCCTTTTAATTGTTCAACTTCGTTTTCTGATAAATGAAAAACTTCATCTTCATTTGGGAATGTGCAATTTTTAACATCTTGATTATATTTTGATGCGCAATCAGTAATTATTGACTGCATATTTGCATATCTGCGTGCAAATTTTGGTTTAAAATCGGAAAATTTCCCAAATATATCATCACAAACCAAAACCTGACCATCTGTATATCTTCCGGCGCCAATACCTATTGTAGGAATAGTTAAACCTTCGGTTACATATTTTGCACTTTCTTCCGGAACCATTTCTAACACAACACAAAATGCACCGGCATCTTGCAACCGTTTTGAATCTTCCAAAAGTTTTCTTGTTGCTTTTATAGTCTTACTTTGAACAACAAAACCGCCAAAAAGATTTTGCGACTGCGGAGTGAATCCCAAATGAGCAACAACAGGAATACCTGATTCTGTCAGTCTTTTAACAAGTTCTACAATATAATCACTGCAGCCTTCAATTTTAACAGCACTTGCGCCAAGTCTGATCATTTCTCCGCAATTTTTAATTGCTGTAGCAAGATCTGTATGATAACTCATAAAAGGCATATCAACAACAACCATAGAACGTTTTGCACCTTTAACTACAGCCTTTGCAAAAATTTTCATTTCTTCCATCCCGATAGCATTTGTATTTTCATAGCCCAAAACAACCATCGCTACACTATCTCCGACTAATATCATATCAACGCCGGATTCATCAACGTATTTTGCCGTAGAACAATCGTATGCCGTAAGCATCGAAATCTTTTCGCCGGATTCTTTCATTTTTTTTATAGTTCTTGTAGTAACTTTTTTATCCATGGTTAACCTCTTTTTATTTCCTTTCTGTACCAATAGTAAACAGCCCTTGCGACTTTTCTTGAACTATGCCTTACAAGTCCGTCTTTATTGGTTTCAACAAGATTTTTTGCGCAAACCTTGATTCCTAACTTTTTAACTTCTTCAGAATCAAACTTTACAGGATATGAGCCGGATTTTTGATATTTATCAGCCAATTTTTCAGGCAAATAATTATTAACCAAAACCGCATCCGTAATTTTATTTGATCCTGAATGCTCTATCAAAGCCCACAAATGGTCTGAAACTTTGTAATCATCTGTTTCTCCGGGTTGAGTCATGATATTACAAACATAGATTTTTTTTGCCTTTGCAGATGCAATTTCTTGTGAAATTTCTTTTATCAACAAATTTGGAATGACACTTGTATATAGACTGCCCGGACCTAAAATAATTAAATCAGCCTGATGAATTGCTTCAATAACTTCCGGTAATGCTCGGCAATTTTCCGGTTCACAATAGAGCCGTTTAATTTTTCCGCCTGCTTCAGGAATAGTTGATTCGCCATGGATTATTCTTCCGTCTTCCATTTTTGCAACGAGTTTCATATCATCTAAAGTTGACGGTAATACACGGCCTCTGATAGATATAACATTAGACGATGCCTTAATCGCAGAAACCATATTACCGGTAATTGCACACATTGCAGTTAAAAATAAATTCCCAAAACTATGCCCTTCCAATCCTTCACCGGTTTTGAATCTGTATTTAAAAAGTTTAGTAACTAAATCTTCATCATCTGCTAAAGCAGTAATACAATGCCTTATATCACCGGGAGGTAAAATACCCAAAGACTCTCTCAATCTTCCCGAACTTCCGCCGTCATCCCCAACAGTTACAACGGCTGTTATATTATTTGTAATATTTTTTATCCCGCTTAAAAGCATTGATAAACCGGTTCCTCCTCCGACAGCGACAATTCTTGGGCCACGGTTTAATTTTCTTCTTCTGTAAAGGTGTTCTAACAAAATATCACTGTCTTTATCTTCTCCCAGATCAAGAATAGATAAATTTGTTTTTTTCCACCCCATAAAAAACAATGCCGATCCAAACATCACAAGTGCAAAAGCAAGCCACTCCGTAGAAACAGTATTTGCGACTTTACTTATAAATTGCATGGTATAAAAGATAGGTTTTATATCAAACCAAATCAAAATTCCTACCGTCATAAGTATTGTCCCGACCAATGTCAGGGCAAACCATCTTTTTACTTGCAACCCCGGTACTAACCAGCCAATTTGTTTTGGTACTCTTAATTTATTTGTCATTTTATCTTAATCCCTTATTCTACCCAGCCGGATTTTAAGGCATTTTTGTAATTGTACGGCAAAGGTTCAATTACACTTTTTGCCTGAATAATTAAATCTTTTACATTTGAAATTTTATTTGAAAAATGTATAGAATCCGCTTTTACGATTGTTCTTCCGCCTTCATTATTTGTGACTTGCGAATTTTGAAGTAATTCTTTTAATCTTTTTATTGAAAGTTCGGTATTTTCCAAATCTCTTGCATTATAATCAATATTGCCGGCACCGTCATAAATTTTTTCCAAATGCACTTCATAAGCCACTTGAATATTTTCTTCTTGCGCAACTTGTTCTAATATTTCGCCGGTTGCACCGTAGTAAACAAGCCAAGCAGAACATTTTTTAATAGCTTTTGCAATAACCTGAGATGTTTCAAAATCCAACGATGCTTTTTTATACATAGCACCATGCGGTCTTACATGCTCAATTTCCATGTTATAAGCCTTTGCAAAAGTCATTAATGCTCCGACTTGATACATAACAAGAGCCTCAAGTTCATCATTATCCAAATCCATTTGACGATACCCAAATCCTTGAATATCATCATACCCGATATGCGCCCCGACTACGACATTTCTCTGTTTAGCCCTTAACAAAGCTTCTTTTATTGTCTTCGGATCACCGGAATGAAATCCGCAGGCAATATTTACAGAACTTACATAATCCAATATATCGTATTCAGAACTGTTTTTATAAATTCCAAAACTTTGCGCTAAATCACAGTTAAAATCTATATTTTTTATTTGTTTACGTTCGACAACATTTTGCATATTAATTACCTCAAATTTATTATACTATTAAAATAAATATTCTATAAGTTTTTACAAAATCTTAATTTAATAAAATTTATTTTCTTAACTAATCTTTATAATTTAACATATCAAAATAAATATGCTATTATTTTACTATTAATAAAATACAGGCGAGGATTACATGAAAAAACTTATTTTAACACTGATTTTGTTAGCTCCATTTATATCCGGATGCACAAATATAGATACAACTCTTACAATAAATGATAATAAAACAGCTCAAATTTCTGCGAAATTGACATACGAAGGAAATATTGATGATAAAAATGATTTAAATGCTCAATTGATTAATATAGGATATAAAAATATTTTAGAATCTGATAATTACAATGTTATTACTGACTTTAACAATGATTTATCAGTTATTACAGTTGAAAGAAAATTCGAAAAAATTGACGAAAATGATATTGATTTATCAGATTTAAATTTCAGAACAAGGCTTGCTGACGGCAAATACTTAGATGTTAAGAAAAACTTTTTTGTAACTTCATACAACATAGATTCTTTTATTCCGTTTAACAAAATAAAACAAATTGCAAAAGAAGAAATTAAAGAACAAGAAAATTCAGGGTTAAAGCCGGAATATTATCAAAAATACTATCAAGATATAGATTATGATGAAAATATTCCGGAAGAAGATTTTTATTCAAATCTTGATGAAGATACTATTGATTTGGATAATATGAACAATCAAAAAGCAGAAGAACCAAAAGTTTCAGATAAAACAAAAGATGAAATGAATCTTACTTTCAGTATAAAACTTCCGTCTTATGCTGCGTATAACAATGCAGATTCAGTAAACGGAACTGTATACACATGGAACATCAGACAAGATTCTCCGACTTTAATTAAATTGCAATACATCCAATACAGTACAGGAGCAGTTTGGATAATTATTCTCGCCGGAATCCTTTTACTTTCATATATTGCTTACAGAATAAGACGACATGATTCAAACAAAAGAATTGAACGCACAGATGTTAGCAAACCTTCTGATGAGGAATAAATATTTTTTCAAATTTTAAAGTTAAGCTATTATTTTGTGTATTTAAGCCTGATTGAGGAAATAATTTAAACCCAAAAATACAAGTACCGTCATTCAGACTTTTTGCATATATTTTGCCGTTGTGAAGATCAATTATCTTTTTTGAAACATACAAACCTAATCCTGTACTATATTTGTTTAAAGATGAATTGTCTGTTCCTGAAAATCGTTCAAAAATTTTTTTCAATTTGTATTTTGGAATAGGAAAACTTTTATTAATTATAGAAAATTTTGTACAATTCGGAGTTTCACGAACTGTTATTTTTATATCAGAATTTTCAAAACCGTAATTAATTGCGTTAGATAAAAGATTTGAAATAACTCTTTCAATTTGCAATTTATCAGCATAAATAATACACATTTTCTTTTGGGGCGCAAATATTATATGTTGATTCTTTTGATATGCTCTGTACTTATTTTCCAAACAAATTGAATTAACCAAATCATTTAAATTAAAATAGGATTTTTTCAAAACTATTTTTGAAGATTCACATTTATAAGACGCCAAAATCGTACCAACCAAGTCAAAAATATATTTATTTACCCCGCACATCAGTTTAAGCATCTCGGATTGCCTTGGATTTAATTCTCCAAAATATCCGTCTAAGAGCATATGTATCATATTAATCTGAGCACTTGTCGGAGATTTTAAATCATGAGTGATATTAGCTAAATAGTTTCTGCTTTTATTTTTATAGTTTTTATATTTCATTAATACAAAAATAACCGTAGAAATACTTAAAATAATAATTCCGCACAACAGGTGATTTATATTTAACATAACCAACTGATATGTTAATACTAAAAAAATATTAATACACTGGTCTATCGGCTAAAAATAAATTAAACAACATCTTCCGGTATATACATCGCATTTTTATCAAGAATTTCTCTTAAATGCTCATAACAACAACTTTTTTGATTTAACTGCTGAAATTGTCGAACAATGTTTATAACATCATCTGTCGTTAATTTGATAATTCTTCTTTTTCCTTCAATAATTTTTGCCATAAAAAATTCCCTTTCAATTTATTAATCGGGAATTTTTCTATTTACTTTAAATTTATCATTTTTATGATTTAAAAATATAATTTCAAATCTAAATAATAATTATGCTTCAGCAGCATCAGTACCGGTAGTAGTAGTTGTTGTTGTTCTTGCCGGTGTAACAGACGGTGCTGTTTCAGGTATTAGATCAAACATTTCTTTTGCATTAGCTGCTGTTAATTTTGCACCTGTTTTTGAATTTACAGCGCAAATCTGACCACCGGTATAGGAGAATTTCCATCCTTGTGCGCTAAACATATTGTTTAAATTTTTAATATCATCAGTTGATTCAGTTTTTGTTTGAGGAGCAGAAACAGAAGCAGCACCTGTTAACTGTGCAGCTTTTTTACCAAATAAACCGAATTTAGCGAGTGTATTACCGATCATTCCCAAACCTGATCCGATGCTAACTGCTGCCTGAGTATTAACATCCGCACCTAATGACCCTTCAGGATATCCTCCATACGGATAGCCATAACCACCCAAACCATACATGCCGCCATACAAGCCCATATTTGCCATTGCGCCGTATGTACCGATATTTTCCAAAGTTGACCGAGAACTGTCTTTTCCTGTAAATAATGCTCTGAATGCGGTTAATGCGGCAAGCGCATACTTTTCACCTCCAGATAAACCATCGCTATATGGCTGCCAAGCATTGAATTGAAACAATGGCTGGAATGCCGATCTTGGCAGTGCTCCGCAAAAAATATTTTTTACATGTACTGTTGGTTGTGGTTGATGTGCTCTCGATATTCCAAAGTGACCCATGGTTTTTGCCTCTTTTTTTATACTCTTAGTTATATAAAAAATATATACTTGTAAAAATTGCATGGTTTTTGATTAATATTAATATTTCTTTACAATTCAAAATAAAAAAAACGTAAGAACAAAGTTCTTACGTAAATATTGGAATTATGAAAAAGAATTTACTTTAGCGAATTTATTCTTTCAAGAACGATTCATAATTTCTTGCAAGTAAGTGAGATCTTACCTGATTAATTAAATCCAATGCAACCCCAACCATGATGATTAAAGAAGTTGCACCAATACCTTGGAGGGTTTGGATATTAGTAACATAAGTTGCGAATGACGGAACAAGCGCAATAATACCCAACGCAACCGCACCGATAAAGGTAGTTCTTGAAAGTATTTTATCCAAAGCTTCTGCCGTTGGTCTGCCCGGTTTTACCCCTGGGATAGACGAACCGTATTTTTTCAGGTTATCGGCAATATCTTTTGGCTGCATATTTGGCATAATTGATGCGTAGAAAAATGTTAACGCAATAATTAATGAAATATACAAAACATAATAAACCACTCCGTCAGGGCTCATTATCTGATTTAAGTGAACTATAAAATTCTTCAGCGCAGCCGATTTAAAATCAGCATTACCTGCCAAAGCCAATATAGTTGACGGGAATAACAAAATCGCAATCGCAAAAATAATAGGCATAACTCCGCCCGGATTGAGTTTAAACGGAATAAACGAATTCATACCTCCGTAAACCTTATTACCAATCTGACGACGAGGGTTTACGATAACTACTTTTCTGACTGCCTCTTGCATTATTACAATCAAAACCATAGCCGCAAAAAATATTGCAAGCAATATCACAAGTTTTAATATCATTGTGCTGTTTGATTGCACAAGTTTTCCGGTACTGTCAACAATTCTTGGGATATTTGTCAATATACCGCAGAAAATTATCAACGAACCGCCGTTTCCGATACCGCGTTCAGTAATTAGTTCAGATAACCACATAACTAAAACAGCACCGGCCGTTAATATTATTATTGAACTTATATAGAACAATACATGATTTACATTTGAAATTATTGCCCCGGGCAAATGATGCAAATAAAGCATAAATACAAACGCTTGGAATATAGCTAATACAACAGTAAATACTCTTGTATACTGCGACAATTTGCGTCTGCCTTCTTCGCCTTCTTCTTTTTGAAGTTTTTCCAATGCAGGAATTACAACAGAAACTAACTGAACAATAATTGATGATGTAATGAATGGCCCGATACCCAAAGCCAAAACAGAAACCGATACTAATGCACCGCCTGAAAATAAATCCAAAAATCCGATCAAATTATTTCCACCGTTAGAATGAATCATATTTGCAAAAACATCCGCATTGATTCCGTACAACGGAAGTAAAATTCCGAATCTCCACACAGCAATCATCGCTAATGTGAACAGGATTTTCTGCTTCAACCCTGAAGCTTGCCACATTGAAGCTAAATCTTCAACGCTTGGGCCTTTAATTGAATTTGCCATTATACTATTTCAACCTTTCCGCCTGCTTTTTCAATTTTTTCTTTAGCACCCGGTGTAACGTAAGCCGCTTTAACAGTAATTGCAGACTTTAATTCGCCGTTTCCTAATACTCTCAAACCAACACAAGTCGGATGAATAGTTAATTTTTCTTTTAATGTTTCTAAAGAAACTTCTTGCAATCCTAAAGCATCCAATCTGCCAACGTTAATTTGTGCATAGTTTACTTTTGAATAAACTTGGAAACCTTTCAATTTAGGAAGTCTTCTGTATGCAGGCATCTGTCCGCCTTCAAAACCTCTTTTAGATGAATTGCCGGATCTTTGTCCTTCACCGTTATGACCGCGGCTTGAAGTTTTACCGCATCCTGAAGAACGGCCTCTGCCTACTCTTTTTGATTTAGATGTTGCACCTTTTGCAGGTTTCAAATCTTCTAATGTTATATTTGCCATTTTTTCCTTCTTTCTTTGTAATTTTAAATTTTAATTTACTATTTTACAATCTCTACAAGGTGAGAAACTTTGTTTACCATACCCATAATAGTAGCAGATGCACAATGTTCTACAACTTGATCTTTCTTAGTTAAACCCAAACCTCTAACTATTTTTCTTTGAGCTTCAGGTGTTCTGATTAAACTTTTTACAAGCTTAATTTGTATTTTTTCCGATTTTTTATTTGCCATTTTTTTATTCCTTTATATTTTTTTATACTGCAATGGACTTAACGACTTAACGTCTTAACGTCCTGACTACTTTATTAGTTCAAAAATTCAGCCATAGATAAACCGCGGCGAGCAGCCATATCTTTGAATGTAGATAAAGATTTCAAAGCTTCTAATGTAGCGTTAGCAGCATTTAAAGGAGCTTTAGAACCCAAAGATTTAGCCAAAATATTTTCAATACCGGCAAGCTCTAATACTGAACGAACTGCGCCACCTGCGATAATCCCTGTACCTTGAGAGGCAGGTCTTAACATAACACATCCGGCACCTGATTTTGCTTGGACAGGATGCGGAATAGTTGTTTTAAAAATAGGCACTTCAATTACATTTTTTCTTCCGTCAGCAATTGCCTTTTGAATTGCAATTATAACTTCGGATGCTTTTGCACAACCTACACCTACTTTACCTTTTTTGTTCCCTACAATTACAATTGCACGAAAACTTAATTTTTTACCACCCTTAACAACCTTTGTTACACGGCTGATTTGAACAACATTTTCAATCCATTCAGATTGAGGTTTTTCTTCTGTAGTTTCAATTTTTTGTTTTCTGCCGCCGCGAGTAGGGCGCTTTCTTGCAGGTTTTTCTTCTAATTTTTCTGCAGCTGCAGCTTCAGCTTCAACATTAGCTTCAACTGCTGTTTCTGTTTCAGATGCTGAAGATTCTTCTGATTTAACTTCTTCAACAACTTCTTCAGTCTTTAATTCTTCATTGTTTTCCATTGATTTTTACCTTTCACTTAAGTTTAATTCTAACTTTTTCGAAATTTTTAAAAATTTCTATTTTTAAAATACGCCAAAACATAAGCTGATTTTAAGCAGTTTTGAATACGTATTAAATTTCTAACTTCTGACAATATTCAGCTTATTAAAAACAAAATTTAATGTCAATAGTCGATAAAAAATAAAATTGAGGGCAAAAATTATTTCCGCGTCCTATTCGCCAATAAAAAAGGGTTGACAAAAATAAAAAGACAAATAAAAAAAATTTTTTTATATGTTGTAAAAATTATTTTTGTATTAAAATAAAAACACAAGGTAAATATTACTGCAATCAGCAAAGATATTTATCCATCGGGATGTAGCACTCTGCCGAGAAAAAATGCGAACC
>CAMNNA010000056.1 GCA_946545285.1 uncultured cyanobacterium
GTGAATGCTTTTTTCTTTTTTGTCATAATTCATTAATCCTTTCAACTTTATAATTAAATTCCAAACTAATTTTTATTTATATATTAAGTATAACTTATATCAATCTAAATTTCAAGCTAATTTATTATTAAAAATTAGTTTGAAATTTATACAAAAATTTAATTTTCCTTTTTAACATATTAGAAAGGAATATGAACTAATGGATAAGAAAAAGCTTTTGGGCTGCAGAATTAGGGAATTGCGATTAAGAAAAGGGCTAAAGCAAGAAGAACTTGCGGAAAAAGTCGGGATGGAACCTGCTTCTATTTGCAATATTGAAAACGGCAAAAATTACCCCTCATTTTTAAATTTAGAAAAAATTATAAATGTATTGGATGTTACTTTTACTGATGTTTTTAAATTTGAACATCATCAGAACGTAACAAATCTTATAACAGAAATTAACGAAATACTTAGCAAAAACCCTGAAAAAGTTCCTGACACCTATAAAATCATAAAAGCTCTGACAGAATAGCTAAAAATCATTTATTCAATTGTATAAACTTTTTTATAATACATCCAAGCTCCCCATGCAGCCAGTACAATATTTGGCAGCCACGCAGCTAAAAAGGCATTTATATTTCCGTTTTCCCCAAAAGATATAGAAAGCGCTCTTATAACATAATAAGCAAAAATTATCAAAATACTAAACAAAAACCCTCTGTTATACCGAACTCTCGGAGGGGTAATCGCTAAAGGCACACCAACTAATACAAATACAATTGTTGTTACAGGCAGAGCGATTTTATCGAAAAGTTCTATTGTAAATATTCTTCTTTGTTTTTCTTCCAAATCATTAGATGACAAATATTTCAGCAATTTCGGAAAATTCATTTCCTTTGCCATATTTCTGTTAATTTCTTTTGTTAAATCCAAACCGAATTTAACGGTTGAAGTTTCAAAAAGCGTCGTATTAAGAACTTTTCCTTCATCTCCGATTGTATATGTTGCACCTTTATCAAAAATCCACCCTTGCGGTGAAGTTTTCCCTTCGCGAGCCTGAAGAACTTGAATTGTTCCGTCTTTTGAATTATCCAAAACTGTAATATTATATAATGTGTTTTTTTTGCATTGGCCGACATAAAAAAGCCGTTTTAATTGATTATTTTCGCCTGTTTCTTTAAACACGTAGTTCTCTTTTCCGTTTGGAATGTTTTTTTGCTCTAATGACCAAAGGGCAAGTTTTTTGGATTGCTGCATCATAACCGGCACAACGCTTTCATTTATAATAAAACTTGATAATGCCATAACAGCGGAAAATATAAATATTGATTTTGCAATTCTGTTTATACTGACCCCGCATGAGCGCATAACAGTGATTTCTGACGCTAAACTCAATCTATTTAACGTCATAACAGTTGACAACAAAACGCCCATCGGGATGGTTAAAACAATTACTGACGGAAGATTTAACAGAATCATTATAAACGCAATTTTAAAAGGAATTCCAAACTTTGAAATCTGCTTAACCAAAGTTATAAAAGTATCTGAGGCAAAAAGTATTGTAGTAAATACAACAACACCCATCAAAAACATTATAATTACCTGACTTGCTATATAGCGGTCAAGTACAAGCATATTGTTATATTTATCCTTTAAATAGGATACAAATTCAATAAGTTTTTGCTTCATCATGATAAACTGATTTTATTCTAAAAAAAAATTTAGCGCAAATAAAAAACAAATATTTTACTTAGCATCTCTTAGAATAAGAATTGTTTCTTCAATTTCTGATTTCAAATAGTTTAATTGTTCGTTGATATTATTTTTAGAGTAAATATAACCTTCGTTTTCATAAGCAAAGTAGGGATTATATTTTGTCGCCTCATTTCTCAATAAAGCGATGGATTTTGCGTGAGTATTCAAATCCATTAATTTTTTATAAGTCGTAAAATAACTTTCGGTTTTTCCGTTATATTTATCTCTAAAATATTCGGCATTTTTATTAAAATAATAAACCTTTGCATTAAATATCTGAACATTTCCATCTTCTTCGATAATGTCATTTATTTCTTCCAGAATCGGAATAAATTCAACCAAATCATTTATATATTGAGAAGTTTTATCCGGTTTAAGAATAATATTTACAAATGTTGGATCTTCAATCGGAGTCGGTTTTAATTCCTTTTCTGAATTGAATTCTTTTGACGGAATTGCAATAACCGAAGGTTTTTTATTTTCAGAATTTTCTTTAACTTCATTACCTTTAGTTAAATCAGGCAAAGTTCCGACATAACCTCTGGAATTCATAATTTGTTTGGATTTTGCTCCGCAATTAGGACAAAACATAATCAAACATAAAATTGCTGCAAATATTACCTGAAGTCTGCGCATACAAAAATTATAATGACATTTTATTTAAAATCATCATTTATTTATATCATTTTTATAGTATAATCCTTTTGTAAACCTGAAAATATTGAAAGGATGTTATGTTAAGAGATTATTTTTTAAATAAAGTTGAAACCGCCCTGCAAAAGGCAATTAGTGAAAACAAAATGGGGCAAATGACAGAATATAATAACGGAATGTTGATTGTAGAAAAACCTAAAAATTCTGATTTTGGAGATTTTGCAATTAATGTTTCATCATTAGCAAGGTTTGCCAAAATAGCACCCCCTCAAATCGCTAATGAAATTATTAATCATATTGATAAACAAGACTGTCAATACAATGCTGTCGGAGGTTTTATAAACTTTAAAGCGGGAAATGATCTTTTAATTAATCTTGTTTATGAAATTTTTAATAAAAAAGAAAATTTCGGCAAAGGCGAAAATATTAATAAAGAAAAAATTATTCTTGAATATATTTCTGCAAATCCTACAGGACCGTTCCATATAGGACACGGAAGATGGGCTGCAATGGGCAGTGCTTTGGCTAATTTATTAAAATTCTACGGGCACGAAGTTTATCAGGAATTTTATATAAATGATGCGGGTTCTCAAATACAAAAACTTGGTAATTCTCTAAAAATCAGAGTAAGACAAGAACTTGGCGAAAATGTGGATTTCCCGACAGATGAAACAGAAAGAAAAAATTATTATCCCGGTGATTACCTTATTCCTGTTGCCAAAAGTTTTGTTGAAAAATATTCGCAGATTCTTTGTTGCGCTCAAAATGACAGTGTTGACGTTGTTGATTCTATTGATCTTCAAACATATTGCGATTTTGCAAAAGAATATGAACAAAAAGTTCAGCGTGAACTTTTAGATAAATTAAGAGTACACTTTGATAATTTCTATTCCGAACTTACTTTGCATAATTCGGGCAAAGTTAGTGCTTGCGTAGAAGAATTGAAAAAATCCGGAAAAATTTATGAAAAAGAAGGTGCTGTTTGGTTTAAATCCTCCGATTACGGGGATGATCAAGACAGAGTTATAAAAAAAGCAGACGGTTCTAATACTTATTTAACAGCTGATATCGCTTATCACGCTGACAAATTAAACCGCGGATTTGACAGAATGATTAACATATGGGGTGCAGATCACCACGGTTATGTGGCAAGAGTAAAAGCATCTTTAGAAGCATTAGGTTATGATCCGGATAAATTAGAAATTTTACTTGGGCAGTTGGTTAATCTGGTTATTGACGGAAATGAAGTCCGAATGGGTAAACGTAAAAATATGGTAACTTTGGATGATTTGGTTGATGAAGTCGGAGTTGATGCAACAAGATTTTGGATGGAGATGAGAAATATAGATACTACTCTTGATTTTGATATTGAACTTGCGAAAAAAAGCACAGATGAAAACCCTGTATTCTACGTTCAATATGCACATGCAAGAGCTTGCTCCATTATAAGACATGCAACAGGTCAAAATATTGATGCCAAAACCGGAGAGCAAATAAAAGGAGTTATGTCTGTTTCAGAATTTAATGATTTTATTGCTAATTTTGACAAAAACATAATGAATTTAACAATAAATGAAGCAAGAAAATTAATTTTAAAACTTGAAGAATTCAAATACTTAATTTACACATCAGCCCGTGACAGACAAGTATACACAATCTGCCGATATGTACAGGATTTGGCATCTGAATTTCACTCATTCTATAATTCAACACGAGTTATAACAGATGATTCTGAATTAACTAAATCAAGATTGGCGCTTGTTTGGGCGTTTAAAACAGTTTTGGCTACTGCATTAAACATTTTGGGTGTTAGTGCACCTGAAAAAATGTAAACAAATGTAACAAAAAATCCTTAATGTGAAATTTGAACTTTTTAAAATACTTTATTAAATTGAGAGAAAACAAACATAAGGAGACGAGAGATATGGCATTTTTAGCAGCAGCAGGACAAAAAGCAATTTTGACATTGCAACAAAACTTTTTACAATTTCAGTATTTACAACTCCAAAACAAAATTCGTTATACAGAAACATGTATGGATGCATTAAGAACCTCCGGTGGTGAAAATTATACAGATTCTGCGGAATATGTTTATTATGAACAATTGGATGAAGAATACGAAACACAAAAAGACGCACTTGATGAACAAATTACCGCAATCACCAATGAAATAAGCACTTTAAAAACAATGGTTCAAAATAATATCAAATCAAGTTGCACGTTGAATTTAAGCGGTTCATAATAACAGATATTGATAATTATTTTTTAAAAAGTTCCACAGTATTGAGCATTAATGATGCGATAGTCATTGGCCCGACACCGCCCGGAACAGGTGATATGTATGATGCAATTTTTGAACATTGTTCAAAATCTACGTCTCCTCGGGTTTTTCCCGAATCATCTTTAAAAATACCAACATCAACTATCACACAATTAGGTTTTATCATTTTCCCCTGAATAATATTTTTCCCGACAGCAGATATTAATATATCAGCTGTTTTTATTATCTGTTCAAGGTTTTTAGTATAACTGTGGCAAAGAGTCACAGTTGCATTTCTGTTTAATAACATTTGCGCCATAGGTTTTCCTACAATGTTTGATCTTCCGACCACAACAGCATGTTTACCTTCAATTTCAATACCGTATTTATCCAATAAAAGCAAGACACCTTTTGGGGTACAAGGATAAACAGTCGGAACTTGGCCTGAAAATAATTTTCCAAAATTATACAATCCAAAACCATCCACATCTTTAGAAGGATCTATTGCATTTATAATTTTATCTTTTGATATAGCTTCAGGCAAAGGTAATTGAACCAAAATCGCAGTTACATTTTTATCATTATTTAATTCATTGATTTTATTTAAAATTTCAGACTCTGAAACATTTTGCGGATAATTTATAACGATAGAATTAATTCCGATTTTTTGTGCAATTTTTTCTTTATTATTTACATATATTTTACTGGCCGGATTTTCACCTGCCAAAATAACAGCCAGAGTAGGTTTTTTCTCATATTTTGCCACTTCAAGCTTTAATGTTTCAACAATTTCATCTCTTAATTTTTTACCGTCAAGTATTATTGCCATAAATTTATTATCCTATTGAGGAAGATTCAATCTTGAATAAAAAGATCTCACCGCATCCTGAACAATTTTAGAATCCTTTTTAACAGAATCAATTGACACATCATTTGGAATTACTCCAACTATATCTAAACCATAAATTTTTAACAACTGCGATAACTCAGGCAGCCGATGATTTTCAACTTTATTTACAATTACACCGAGCTGATTTCCGGCACAGTATTTTGCACTGAATTCTTTTATTCTTTGCGCTAAATGAGCCGAATCTGCAGTTGGATTTGAAATAATAAGTGTTGAATCAAAATCAGTATCTACAAGCTGTGCCAAATATTTTAAATCAAATTCACAATCAAAAATAACATAATCATATCTGTTTATAAGTTTTGACACAGCGGCACTAATCTGTCCGGTTATCGGGCATCTGCAATCTTTTGAACCCACAAACCATGATTCAATAATATCAACATTATCATTAATTGATACAACAATATCTTCTAATGCCCATTCAATAAATTCTTGTTTAGTCATATCTTGCGGAATACCTGTTTTATATTCGTGTTTACCGCTTCTGATACCATATATAGTGTTTCTTATGTCTAAACCAAAACTATGAGCAAGTTCGCTTGTCAAATCGTTATCAAATAATAATATTGATTTATCCGGACAAACTGATTGAATTACATTCATAAAAGCCTTGACTATAGTCGTTTTTCCGCTTCCGCTTTTTCCGGTTATTGCAAGTTTTGTCGTCAAATCTTATACCTTTCGTTTAAATATTTTCCCAATTCATAAACCATATCCATAGCCTTAATTGCACATTCAACAGATAATGAACCCGCTCCGCAAGATGAGGTTATTAATGAATTGTTTATAATAAGTTTCTCATTAACTCCCTTATTAGTCAAATATTTTAAGCTTGTATCAAATATTTCAACAAGTTTTTCTAAACTTAAATTTTTAACAATTTCATCACTAACTGTAGGAACAATTCCCCACGCAATTTTACCGCCGTTTAAAAGGAATTTTTGGATTTTATTATGGTAAATAGAAAAATTTTGAGAAAAATTATACGCATCCAAATTCAAAATATCTACACCGCTTTTTAACAGAATATTCCAATCACACTTTCCGCAGCAATGAACTGCACATACACCGCCAAATTTTTTTATTATTTGGCAAATTTGTTTAAGCATACCGGCAGTATCATCCGAATCAATTGATAGATAAGCACAAGATCCTATTTGAGATATAGAAGGCTCATCCATAAATATTATCGGAACTGTATCCGGATTGGAGGATTTTATTTCCATTATCTGCCACAAAGCTTTTAAACTCAACAGTTTTACAACAACATCTTTTAATGTGTCATCATATATAAAATAATTTCCGTATTTATCTTTCAAAGATGTCGCAAGAGTAAAAGGACCTACAATTTGCCCTTTTGCATACTGAGGTTTGTTTTTTCGGATTAAACCGGTAAATAATTCAAATGTTGAAGAATAATTTTTACTGATTTTATATTTTTTCAAGGTTTCAAAATCATTGTTATTTATAATTTCTTCATAATCGGAATAAAAATTTTCCAAAGATTCTAAAAACGAATCATCTTCCAAATCTACACAGAACTTTTGAGGCTTGTCAGAAAAAAACGAAGGCATGCCTTCCAAAAATTGAATAATCATGTCTTCGTTTTTATTATACTTTGTTAACTGAGGGAAGAAAGGAATTTCACAAAAATCTCTTTCAACCAACTCCATAGCCTTTTGAGGATCTTTATGAGGAAGCGAACCTATTGCTATATGTCTTAATCTTAAATCCAACTTCTCACAAATCCTTTAAAACTATGCTTCTTCAGTTGTTTCAGGTTCTTCTTCAATAGCTTCTTTAACAACTTCTGATGCGGTAACTGAAACTGCCAATTCACATTTAACTTTTGAAGTTAATTTAATTAACATAGTGTAATTGCCAATTTTGTTAATAGGAGCATTTAAAGAAATAATTTTTCTGTCAACTTCAATACCTGAACGAGCTGCAAGTTCTTCAGCTAATTTTTTAGTAGTAATTGTACCAAACAACTTTCCTGATTCGCCTGCTTTTGCGCTGAGTTCCAATTTGCCGAATTTTTCAATAGCTTGCGCTTTTTCTAAAGCTTCTTGGTGTAATTTTTCTTGTTTAGCCTTGATTCTTGCTATATTTTTTTCTCTGTTTTCTAAAGCACCCTTAGTTGCCAATTCCGCAGAACCTTGAGGTAATAAGAAATTGCGCGCATAACCGTCTTTTACATTAACGATATCTCCGGCTTCACCTACGTTTTGAACGTCTTTTTTTAATATAATTTGCATTGCAAAAATTCTCCTTTTCTATTTATATTCCTTGCATGTAGTTTCAAGATATAACAAAAATATTTTATTGTCGATAGTTTTTGTAATTTTGTTAAGTAAAAAGTTTTTATAGAGGCAAAAAAAAATTTGTTCATGTATTAATAAAAGAAAAAAGGTCTTAAACTATGAAAATTTCTGCAATTAACAGCGAAAATCACAAGCACAATCCTGCTTTCGGACACAGTATAAGAGTAACAATTTGTGCAAAACCATTAGGTTTAGATGAATACGAATTTATCAGTCCTGCCAAAAATTCCAAATTATATAAGCAACTAAATTCGAAAATTGTCGGTTGGCTAAACGAAGATTTTATTACAAAATTACGAAAAGACACAGGTTTTGCAAGAAGAACAACTAAAAAATTATCCGAAAATGATGCCTATATGAAAGAGCGTTTAATTGATGAATTAAAAGATATTGATTCGGATTACAGAAATTTAAATGTAGTTAGATCTGTTTATGACAGATACCATTTAGGAGTTATTGCAACAGGAATTGACGTTCCGATTATTGAAAACATGATGGGTGCAACCCAATTAGGGAAAGCAAAAAAAATGGCAAAAACATCACTAGGAGCGCTAAATGAACTTGTTGATAAAATGAGAAAAGCTTTTCACAATAATTCAAAACTATATGCAAATGATCCTGTTCAGCAACTTCGTTCTTCTAACGGAAAAGAAATCATGCTTAAACTAAATTTCAACGAAGTTGGAACAAATCGGCATGGAAAATCCGTTTATGAATTGGATAATTATGATTTTTATGAAGTCCAAAAAAGTATTCCGTTAAATGCTCAACAACGGGAACTTTACAAAGAAAAATATGAAAAAGGGGCGTATGATCAATTGGTAAAGCTCATCAAACACTACATTGACGGGTTTGCAAATTCACAACAAAAAGCATCAAAAATTGCTAATCAATATGTTTAAGAATATTAAAATACCACTTTAAAAAATTTTTTTAGCATTTTATAATTAAATCGAGGAGACAAAGATATGAAAATTTACCCCATCAACCGTACTACGGTTAGTAATCAACCAAAGTTTACATCACTTTATTCAAAAGAAAGACGCATTGATGCAGGATCTCAAAATGAGATACCAACATTGAAAGATTTGTATGACCTTGAAGACAGATTGATTGAAGAAAGAAGAAGTCTTGTATGGCTTGAAAGATACAAATATGCGCAATTATTGAAAGCTCAAACACAATTTATATTAGATAATATGGATTGTGAAAAACCTTATATTGATAATGCAAATTTCTTCAAAAAATTAGAAGAATTCGAACGTAAAAAGTTGCATTAATTTTTAATTATGGTTCTTGATTTTTTGCGATTGATAAATATTTTTAAGACCTTTTAATGTCAATAAAGGATCAATCGCGTCAAATTTTGTATTCATATATTGAGCAACAAGACCGCAATACCCGCCGGTTCCGATTATTACCACATCTTGATTCAATTCTTTTTTACATTTTTGAATAAGACCATCAATAGCGCAGGCACATCCTAATATTACTCCTGACAAAATAGCATCTTGAGTATTTGTGCCAATAGCTTTTTTACAGCTTGATGCATCAATTTTTGGCAACTTAGATGTGGAATTTTTTAAACTTTTCAGTTGGGTATTAACTCCGGGCATAATGATTCCACCTAAAAATTCTTTAGAAGAATTAATTATATCAAATGTCGTTGCTGTACCAAAATCTATAACAATAACTGCACTGTCATAACTATCAGATACAGCACACGCATTAGCAATCCTATCTGCCCCAAGTTCAGATGGGTTATCTATTTTAATTTTTATCCCTGTCAATGTTTTATCAGAAACAATAAACGGATATACACAAAAAGAATTCACTATTGCTGTTTCAAATTTTGATGTTAATTCTTCTACAACAGATGCGATAACACAACCATCTATATAAAAATCTTTTAATAAAGATTTCAGTAAAATTTCATATTCGAAAATCGACAAATCTCTATCCGAAGGTATTCTGAATTCATTTAAGAATTTATTATCATCAAATATCCCCAACGTAATATTTGTATTTCCAATATCAACAGTTAAAAGCAAAATAAGATAATCCTTTCTATCCAAGGATTATCTTATTACAAAAATCTGTTTAATCAATTATCAAAAAACTAAACACCGCCGGCAGTTGTTTTACTTGAAGATGGAGCGTTGAAATCAAAAATCAATTTTGGATAACCATTTGCTCCTACATTTGAGACTTGTGCGTTTTTTGATAATTCATTTAATTTTCCGGTCGAAAAATTATAAAATAATTTAGTTAAATCATATTTATTTTTACTTCCGAATCCGGTAATTGCGCCAACACTTTGATCACCCATATGAAATTCCTCCGTTTCTCTTAAATTTCTTACTTATATAAAGTATTTTTTAATAACGGAATTTCACAAAATCATTATTTTGTTACAAAAGTTAACATTAAAAAAGAAAGCCCAAAATTTGGACTTTCTTTTTTTTGATACAAAATTGAATTATAGAGCTTTTTGCACTTTACCTGCTTTTAAGCAAGAAGTACAAACTCTGATTTTTTTTACAGTGCCGTTAACAACAGCTTTAACTGTTTGTAAATTTGGTTCCTGAGTGCTTACAACTTTTATATTTGAGAAAGTTCTTTTCGCAGATTTTACAGGAGCTTTTCCGCATATTTCACAACATTTTGCCATAATCTTATCTTCCTTTGTATTAATTAATATATTTCGACAACAACAATAATAACGTAAAAAAAGAAATTTGCAAGCAAGTTGTAAATTTCTTTTACAATATAGGGTTAAAAATTTCAATTATTAATAAATAATTTTTTATTTAAATCATTCCGCCCAAAGGGCGGAAAGTGTCTAATAAAAAAATAGGTTTGGCAGTTAAACATTTGGTGCTTTCTTTGCCCGAACAAAGAAAGCGCCGTCTGTTAAACGATTTCATTTATATATAAAATATTCCGCCCAAAGGGCGGGTCCTGCCCGGACCGGGGGAACTTTTGTTGGCAAA
>CAMNNA010000057.1 GCA_946545285.1 uncultured cyanobacterium
TTAGGGTAGTACCACCAGCCTTTGCCCACACACGTATTTTACTAAGAAATCGGTGGCTAGGAAGGAGGGTAACGCTATGATTGACAAAATAATAATGCTACTCGTAGCATTAACAACGCTCGTAGTAGCATTAAATTTGTTCATGAAATAGGGTACTAAGTGCAGTCCTCAACAAAGATTTAGCAGTCTGTTGGGGGCTGCCCCCTATATAAGTATTATTTACTATAACCCTTATTTTGTCAAGTGTTGAAGCACAATTTCATTACATTATATTACGGCTATTCTGTTGGTCTACATAACTTTCTTAATAGATTAGATGAAACAATTTAATTTTCCCTATGTTTATATAAAGTATTTTTATCATAGAAAATTGCCATGATTATGAAGAAGTGTTAAAACAACTTTACCATGCCAGCACACGGCTTTATAGAGGAACAGTTATATTAAGAATTATAAGTTGTTTTGTTTGTACACAAACAAACTTGAAAAATCAGATGTCGGTAGCAAAACAAATTAAAATAAGTTTTAAAAAGCTGTAATGATTACAGCATAATCACTTCAGCCCTATTTTGTGGTAACTTCTATATAGTTACCTAATTTTTTAATTAATTAAATTAAAATTTTAATAAAATCTTCAAAGTATCTTTTTCTTTATTTCTTTCAAAAGCTTCAATAGCATCATCTATTGGATATACGCCGGAAATAAGTTCCGAAAAATCGACTTTTTGTGATTTCAACATTCTCAAAGCCGGCCCAAATTGCCCGCAGCGAGAACCTAATACCGTAATTTCATCTATTACTATCGGCGCTAAATTAAATTCTTTTGTTGCGGCAACCGTACTTTTTAAAACCAAAGTTCCTCTTGGTTTTGTCAACGCTAATGATGTTTCAAAACCCGAAACAGAACCCGTTGCTTCAACTACCACATCATAAATTTTTTCTGTTTTAAAATCGTTTAACAAAGATGTTTTAACTCCTTGTCGTTTTGCAATATCAAGTTTGTTTTGATGTTTTCCCACCAAAATAACATCAAAATTTTGAGCATTCAGGGCCAATGCCGTTATTAACCCTAATTTTCCGTCACCTAAAACAACAATTTTTTGAAATGGTTTTATATGAAGTTGTTCATTAATTTCCAACGCAGCAGCTAACGGTTCTGTAAATACCGCCTGAGAATCAACTACATTTTCCGGAACTTCAAACAAAACTTCTGTCGGCATAGTGAAATATTCGCAAAATACACCGTCTTTTTTCCAAATTCCTAATGTATGACGGTTCGGACAATGACGGTAAAGCTTTTGAGCACAATATGGACATTCAGGATCTTTACAACCGTAACTTATTTCAGGAACTACTCTTTTTCCGATTAATGATTTATCATCAGAATTTACTTCTTCAACAATTCCGACTGCCTCATGCCCAAGTATTCCGTCATAACCCATATAACCTTTTGTTATTTCATAATCCGTATTGCAAATTCCTGCTAATGTAACCCTTACAAGTGCTTCCCCTTTTTGAGGTACCGGTTTTTCATAATCATTTACCAATTTTAATTCATTATTTTTATTAAAAACAACTGCTTTCATTTTTTTCTCCTTCAAATTCATTATATCAAAAAATGAATTTTAATGTTTGAAAATAGTTTTTGCCTATTTTTGCGCCAAAATTCACTTAAAAATATTTTTGTGTTAACATATAACCAAAAACAAGGAGAGAAAAATGGTTGACCAAGAATTAAGAGATAAATATGAAGTTGTTATCGGGCTTGAAGTTCACGCTCAATTAAAGACCAAAACAAAAATTTTTGCACCGGATAAAAATGAATTCGGACAAGAACCAAACAGTTTAACAAGTCCAATTACATTAGGTATGCCGGGAGTTTTGCCTGTATTAAATAAAGAGGTTGTAAATATGGGTATTTTGGCGGGATTAGCATTAAACTGCGAAATCCCTAACCGCTGTAAATTTGACAGAAAACAATATTTTTATCCTGATTTACCAAAAGGTTACCAAATTTCTCAATATGATGAACCGATTTGCGTAAACGGACATATTGATATTAACGGGAAAAGAATAGGAATTACCCGCGCACACTTAGAAGAAGATGCCGGAAAACTCGTTCACGCAGGCGCAAACGGACTTGCAGGATCTGTTTATTCATTAGTTGATTTAAACAGAGCAGGAACTCCTTTATTAGAAATCGTATCAGAACCTGATATGAGAAGTCCGCAAGAAGCAAGAGCTTATATGGAAGAACTTCGTGATATCGTTCGCTATGCGGGAGTTTGCGACGGAAACCTTGAAGAAGGGTCTATGAGATGTGATGCTAATATTTCCATTATGCCTAAAGGATCAACTGTTTACGGAACTCGTGCAGAAATTAAAAATATAAATTCTTTCTCAGCACTGGAAAGAGCTTTAGAATACGAAATTGATCGCCAAATTGAACTTGTGGAAGAAGGCGGAAAAGTTGTTCAAGAAACAAGACTTTGGAATGATGATACTCGTGAAACCAAGTCTATGAGAGGAAAAGAAGACGCAAATGATTATCGTTATTTTCCTGAACCTGATTTGATGCCGTTAGAAATTTCACGCGAATGGGTCGAAAAAATTCGTCAATCAATGCCTGAACTTCCTAACCAAAAACGCGCAAGATATCAAGGTTTAGGTTTGAGCGAATATGATGCAAATGTAATCGTTTCTCAGATGGAATTGGCACTTTTCTTTGACAAAGTAATAGAACTTGGCGCTAACCCTAAGACTGCCGTTAATTTCTTAACAGGTGAAATTGCCGCTTACTTAAAAGAAAATCACTGCGAAATAGGTGAAACAAAGTTAACTCCTGAAAATTTGGCGCAGTTAATCGGTTTAATAGAAAAAGGAACAATTTCAAATAATATCGGTAAGCAAATCTTAATCGAAGATATGATTACAAAAGGTGAAAAAGCATCTGATATTGTTGAGAAAAAAGGTTTGAGCCAGATTTCTGATGAGGGCGCAATTAAAGCAATTGTTCAAAAAATCGTTGAAGCAAACCCTCAACAAGTTGAAGCTTATAAAAACGGCAGAACTAATTTATTAGGATTCTTCGTCGGTCAGGTTATGAAAGAAACAAAAGGCCGTGCTAATCCAAGAACAGTTAACGAATTATTAAAAGGATTTTTGGAATAATATGTTTTTTAAAAACAAAAAAACTTGTATGGAATCTGAAATTCGCGAGCAAACAAAAATTACTCAAAAGATTTTGGATACATATTTAGAAAATGACGGCAAGATTAATATTGAAATTCCTGAAGGAATTTCAAGGATAAATATTGTCGCAAGCGGTTCTTCGTATCACTGTGCAAGATATTGCGCTGAAATGTTTGGGCAAATTGCAGGAATTGAGGCGCGCGCTATATATTCAAGCGAATTTTTACTGGAATCTACTATTGCGCGCGCAAATCATATTTTGTATATATTTATCACTCAATCCGGAGAAACAACTGATACAAATAGTGCTTTAGAAAAAGCAAAAGAATACGGAGTTAAAACTCTTTGCATTACAAACAAAGAAAATTCTTCAATTTGGAATGCATCAGATTATAAAATACTTTGTCATGCCGGAGAAGAAAAAAGTATTGCCGCAACTAAATCTTTAACATCCCAACTTTTATGCGCAACTCTTTTGGTGTTAAAATTTGCTCAAAATAAAGGTATTGAAACCTATGATTACACTATGAATCTAAAATTTATACCTGAAATTATAGAAAAAGCATTTAAACTTCATCCAAAAATAAAACAATTAGCACGATTCATCTCAAAATATAAAAATGTTGTTATAACAGCAGACGGTGCATCTTACGCATTAGCAAAAGAGTGTAGTTTGAAAATCAAAGAAACTTCTTATATAAACACATCCTCTTATATTTTGGGTGAATTTATGCACGGGCACGTAGCAATTTTAAACAATCAGCGTTCTGCTTTGATTTATATTTTAAATGATAACTTAACATACACCGCAACGAAGAATTTGAATAAAATAAAAGAAAACTACAATCCTCCGATATGCGTAATCGGAAACAGTACAAATCAGGTAAAATCAACCTATAATTTGAATATAGCTTGTGATAAACCGATTATTAAAACCTTTGGAATCTTGGTAATAATACAACTTTTGGCACTGGAAACAGCACTCAAACTCCGCAAAAACGTAGATAAACCAAAAGGATTAAATAAAGTTGTAAGATAATAAATAATATTGCGGGCGCAAAATTTTCAAATTTTGCGCCCGCTTTCATTTTAAATAATTTTCCCACAATAATATATTACTACCAAAACTTACATAATGAAATATTTATCAATCAGTTTACTTGACAAGTCGGTATGTATTTAATATATTAAGGCTACGGCGACATGGCCAAGTGGTAAGGCAGAAGCCTGCAAAGCTTTTATCCCCCAGTTCGAATCTGGGTGTCGCCTTTTTATTTTTTACAAAAGGGGGTTTTTATGGGGAGAATATTTGGAATTTCTGATTTACCTGTCGGAACTATAGAACAAGCTATCGGCTTGAAGCCGCATTATGTGCTTAAACCACCTAAAGAAATTCTTCCTCCAAAACCAAAATATAACTATAAATCAAACGTTAAGAAAAATATGTCAGGCGGTTTTGTAAAAAATCTCAGTAAATTTTTGTCTAATTTTGCAAGAAAGAAAAAATAAATGAGTTGGTTTTATCTGTTTATTGCTGCAATATTTGAAACAGGCTGGCCTGTAGGATTAAAGTTGGCACAGGATTCTGATTATAAATTTTGGTGGATAATTTTTGCAATTTTGACAATGGCATTGAGCGGATATTTTTTGTATTTGGCACAAAAACAAATTCCTATCGGTACAGCTTATGCTGTTTGGACAGGGATTGGGACTATCGGAACTTTTTTAATCGGAATTACCATGTTCAATGATGCAATTAATGTTTCGCGTTTTGTCGGGGTATTTTTGATTTTGGCAGGAGTTATTATATTTAAACTTTCTTATTGAAATGTTTTATAAATTTTTTCAATTTTTTCAGTATCTTTTGTCACAAATAAAATAGTTTTTTCTTTGGAGGTTTCGCCTTTTAAAATTTTTATATAAGTTTTTGGTATTTTAAAAGTTTTTGATAAAAATTCTGTCAGCGCAGAATTCGCTTTTCCGTCAATCGGAACAGCGGTGATTTTTATTTTTATATCGTCATTTGTTTTTATAATTTCATTTTTCTTCGCATTAGGAGAAATTTTTAGCGAAACAACAATCCCCTCTGATGTTTCTTTAATCATAATTTTGACCCTGTTAACACGAATTTTTCAATCGCTTTTACAAATCCGTCATTTTCAACCGTATCAGTTACAAAATCCGCGCAAGCCTTTATTTCAGGACTTCCGTTCCCCATTGCAACCCCTATACCGCCTGCTTTTACTAAGTCAATATCGTTGTTTTGATCTCCTATCGCTAAAATTTCATCGGATTTTATTCCCCACATATTTGCTAAAAATTTTACCGCTAAAGATTTTTTAGCATCTGAAGGACCTATTTCACAAAAATACGGCGTGGATTTTACTATATAAAGTTCAGGATATTTTTCTTTTAAATAATCTACCCATTCCGTTACCCTGTCAGGATTGGTTGAATCAATCGCTAATAATTTATTTACTTCTTTTATTTCTAAATCATCAAAAGATCCGACTTTGTAATCAACAAATTTTCCGCTTACATAAGCTTTTATAATATCATTGTCATCTTCTACATACAATTTGTCGTTTAAATAAAGATTTAAATGCACATCATTATTTCTTGCCCAATTAATAATTTCTTTTGCAATATCAGAATCAAGATTAGACTGAAAAAGAGTTTTTCCGTCAATAGTTTTAACCAATCCGCCTTGATAAGAAATAACAGGATTTTTTAATCCTAATTCATTTGCCAACGGAACGGCGGCAGAATGCATTCTGCCGGTAACAAGAACTACTTTTATCCCCGCATCATCCAAACTTTTAATGCAATTTTTTATATTTTGTGTAAAACCTTTACCCCAAGCCAAAATCGTTCCGTCAATATCTGTTGCAACAAGCTTTATCATAAAGATATTATAGCACGAAATTATTATAATAATCTAAATAATTCTATTTTACGCACTTGCTTTAAGGTCTTTTTGGTTATAATCACGCATTTTTATATTCAAAAGCGGAAGAAGAATTCCTAAAGCAACCGTAGAATAAGCTAATCCTGCAATATGGGCAACATTTAGTTTCCAAATGTTTTTCTTTGCAAAAGCTTTTCCTTGAGCTGCAATTTCTGTATGAGTTTTTAAACTTACGTCATTTAACCAATGTTTAATACCTTTTCCGGCTGTTTCATTAAATAGATTTTTACGTCCTTTATCTAATAAATTTGCTGTTCCTTTAGCCGCAAATCCACCCAAAACAAGCCAGTTTAAGAATCCTAAATAATCTCTCAGTGCAGATTCTTTTAATTCCTGATTATTATCAGATGCTAAAAATCTGCCGATAATATTTGCCATATAAACAGTTTTAATAGCATTACCCGTTGAAATCGGACCGGTAAATTGTAATTTCTTAACAAAATCTTTTGGATTTTTTACTTTCATAACACCGATTGTCATCAGAGCCATACCGGCACTTGCTAAAAGTTTTTTCCATAAAAGCCCTTGAGTATCTTTGTTTTGAGCATTTTTATCACGAACTACATAATCTTTATCGCCTACAAAACCTTTTTTACCGGTGCGTTTTTCGGTAATTTTTCTGTTCATTCTTTGGAAACTGATACCAAGTAAAGCAGATAATGAAAGCGCGCCAAATATTTTTATTTTATTAACTTTTTCAATCTTTTTAAGAGCTTTTTCAATTGTAACATCGTTTTTGTTCAAAATATCATGACCCATATCGAAAATATCTCGTAAAGCATTGCCCATAGTAGCACTGAAATTGTGTTCTCCTGCGCTCAATGTAACATTACGATTTACCTTTAGAGCATTTGTCAAACGTGTTTCAAGAATTTCAAAAATTTGTTTTCTGTCGTGTTTTGTTAAATTTTTGTCTTTAATTATTTTTGTTAAATTATTTAAAACATCTTCACGAGTTTTAAATTTATCTTGAATGTTTTTGTAATTAGGATTATCCCAATTAAATTTTGCCCATTTATTTTCATCAAACCAATCAATATTTTTCCAATCAATATTTTTAAATGTCTCCGTTTTTAAACCGTTTTGACCCTTCATAGAATCAAAAAGATTTTCCACATAATTTTCAATTTTGTTTCCGCCGTTATCCCAAGCAGTTTTTAAAACTTTTAACGAATCATCACTAAACCAGCTGTTAGGATTAATTTTAACTTTCGAATCAACCAATTTAGACGCAATTTGAGAAATTATTACTCCAAAAAGCCCTGCAGAAAAACAGTTAATAAATGTTCCGCCGATTTCTCTAATAAATGTTTCCATTCCTGCATATTTGTTCCTTTTTTTGGCATCTATATAAGTCCTTGGTGTAACCATTGCTCCAATATCTAACAACGCTGCGTTTGCCATTTCATTTGTATCAAGAACTCTCAATGTGGCTGTCAACGCGCCGTCTAAAGGTCCTTTAAATGTCGGATTGTATCTTTTATTTTGTAATTCGTAATTTGTAACTGTTAAATTCATTGTTTCCCCTTTTTAAAAAATCTATAAAACAAAAAAGCCTCGTTTTTTGCTACGAGACTTTTTTTTAATTAATGCTTATATTCAAAAATTTATACGCACAAAATCATGTAAGTCCCGTTTTGGTACTTGCATGAGGAGGAGGATGAAGTTGTTAATGCATATAAATTCATATTTAATATCTTTCCTGTGATTTGATTGTATTTTTAAAAATTAATTTTGTCAATAGTCTTAATGTATATTATTGCAAAAATGTAACTAAAACACTTGTCTGTATTGCATTTAACAATATTTTTTATATACTTTTTAAATAATTGACTTTTATAAAAATGACACGTAAAATAATATTGTTGTTTAGGGGATTTTATATGGAATTAAGAAATAGTCATATTTTATCATTGTTGGAAAATCGTACGGCAGATTACGAAGAACGCGTTGCACTTGGAATTAAAGGTCCTTACGGATGGGAAGAATTTACATATAAAGGCTTAGGGCTTTTATCAAGAAAAATCGGAAGATATTTAATAGAAGATTTAGGGATCAAAAAAGGTGAATGTCTTGCGATTTTATCAGAATCAAAACCTGAATACGGGGCTTGCGTTTTTGCTTCAGTTTTAACCGGAACAACAACTGTTCCTTTAGATATCAAGTTATCAATTTATGAATTAAAATCAATATTATCAGATTGTTTACCGACAGTTATGCTTGTTTCTCAGCATTACTTGGATATGGCATTGGAACTTCAAAAAGCAATTCCTGAAATTAAACATATTTTGTTAATGGATGAACACGCAGATTGCGAAAATATTACAAACATTTATGATTTGCCAAATAAATATGATGCAAAATGGCGTCAAAGAAGTTCAAAATCAACAGCATTTATTATTTATACATCAGGAACAACCGGCGCACCTAAAGGTGTTGAAATTTCATTTAAAAACGTAAACGCGCAATTGGTAGATTTGATGGAAGTTGTAGATATTATTCTTCCTAAAAAACAAAAAATAAATATGCTCTCAATTCTGCCAATGAATCACTTATTTGAAATGACTGTCGGTTTTTCAACATTTTTAAATGCCGGTCATACAGTTTATTATACGACAAGCTTAAAACCAAAAGACATTTCCGGTGTTATGAAACAAAAACATATTCAATTTATGATTGTTGTTCCGGCGTTTTTAAAACTTTTAAAAGCCGGAATTGAAAAACAAATTTCAACCCAATCTTTATCAACAAGAATCATGTTTAAAGCAATGTATTTTTGTGCTCAGTTAATTCCGAATTACAAAATTCGCAGGATAATGTTTAAAAAGATTCACGAAGGATTCGGCGGAAAATTTTTCGGATGTATTTCAGGCGGAGCACCGTTAGATTTAGATGTTCAAAAATTTTTTGAAACTCTTGGAATAAAAGTATATCAAGGCTACGGACTATCGGAAACAAGCCCTGTAGTTTCAGTAAACTATGACCGACCGGAAAAAATGGGATCTGTCGGTCATCCGCTGACTCATTTTGAATCAAAAATTGATCCGTCAAACGGTGAATTACTTCTTCGCGGACCTTCAATTATGAAAGGGTATCACAATCAGCCTGAGTTAACTTCGGAAGTTATTGATTCTGATGGATGGCTTCATACAGGTGATATTGCGCATATTGATTCTGACGGACATATTTTTATCACCGGAAGAATTAAAAATATGATTGTACTTCAAGGCGGGAAAAAAGTTTTTCCGGAAGAAGTTGAATCCGTTTTGGAAAAAAGCCATTATGTAGCTGAGGTTTGTGTTCTTGGAGTATCAAGAAACTTTGGCTCAAAAGACGGCACAGAAGAAGTAACAGCGGTTATCGTTCCAAAAGAAGAATTATACAATACATATTCACCTGACGATATTGAAAGAATGATTAAAGTTGAAGTAAAAACATTATCTTCTCAACTTGCACCATACAAAAGACCGACAAATATTATAATTTCAAAACAAGAACTTCCGAAAACAACAACAAGAAAAGTTAAAAGAAAAGAAGTTCGAGAATTAATTAACGCTTAAAAACTGATTATTTTTAAAGATTTTCATCTTCATCAGTAGTATTATTTTTAGGTTTTTTTGTTTTGATGACCGGATTACCGGTTTTAATAAATTCTTTTCTCGGTTTAATTTTTACTCTGTTATAATATCTGCTTGTCGGAATCATATCCATTGCCCAATGATAAGCACCGGTCGGATAATCATCATTAAAATAACTTGGATAATAAGCTTTTATGTATTTATATGCAGCAACTATGCGTTTATCCCCTGCCGGATGATCACGAAAAATATCTATTTCATTTTGCGATAACTTGTATAACATAGAAATCGCACCAAGCGGGTTATAACCGGCTTTAACCAAGTAATCAACTGCCCATAAATCCGCAGAAGTTTCTTCATTTCTGTTTATTTTTTTGTTTGCAATAACTCCTATTAGTGCAGTTCCTGTTGTAGCAGAGCCGGCATTAATTCTTTGATTTGTGCGCCCATATGAGTTAGCGCCGGCAAGTACGCCTGCTGCAGTTGCAACAGCTGCTATTCCGATATTTCGGGCAATTGTTTTGCCAACATGTTTTCCGTATACATGCCCCAATTCATGCCCTATAACAAATGCCAATTCATCTTCTGTTTCTATATATTGCAAAATCCCTTTATATATTGATATATTATCATGCAATCTTGTAACAGCGTTTACAGAATAATTGTTTTCAATGGTATATTTGACATTTTTCCTGATTCCGGCAGCTTTTTGCAATCTTTTTCCGATTGTATTTATTTTGTTATATGCTCTGCCTGTTGTCCAACGATCATAATAAGGTTTAAATTCGTATTCATCATATGAAAAAGCGTCATCTTTACTGATTTTTCCTTTTTTTACTTTTGAAGTTTTTGTATTTATATCTTCATCAGAATCACCAACTGCAAATTCATCCGTATCATTATCGTAATCTTGCTCTGTTTTTTCATGGTTTATACTGTCAACATTTTTTGTGGCAGCATAAACATTAACAGGTAGGGAAAACATAAGCCCTGAAAGTAAAAACGCAACGATTAATTTTTTCATAAAACAAACTCCAATAATATATTTCCAACAA
>CAMNNA010000058.1 GCA_946545285.1 uncultured cyanobacterium
TTCTGAAGAAATATTATATCCTGCAATGGAAGATTTTTATCTTGATATGACAACCGGTAAAAGTCAGACTGTAAAAACGTTGCGCGTTCCGCTGCCAAGATTCACATTAATTGGGGCAACGACAAAAGCCGGTGAGCTATCCGGTCCGCTAAGAGACAGGTTCGGTATAATTCATAGGCTCGAATTTTACACATTTGAAGAATTATCACAAGTTATTAAAAGGACAGCCGATATTTTAGATATTGAAATTGATGAAAAGGGCGCTCTTGCAATTGCTAAACGCTCAAGAGGAACTCCAAGAATTGCAAATCGTTTAATAAAAAGAGTTAGTGATTATGCTATAGTTAAATATGACGGAAAAATAAATGAAAATGTAGCAAATAAAGCTCTTGATTCATTAGAAATTGATGAACAAGGACTTGATACTACGGACAGAACTCTTTTAAAACTCATTATAGAAAAATATGACGGTGGTCCTGTCGGAATTGAAACTATTGCGGCAGCTATAGGAGAAGATGTAAGAACATTGGAAGATGTTTGTGAGCCGTATTTATTGCAATGCGGACTGCTCCAGCGAACCCCGAGAGGAAGAAAAGTTTCCCCTCAAACATACCGACATTTAGGTTATAAACAAAAAAATGATAACGGGCAGCAAAATTTGTTTTAAATATCCTATGTTTGAATTATGCAAATATTGGTTTCAAATGATATATTATCTTTATGGAATGTCCAAAATGCGGTGCGCAAATAGAAAAAAATACTCTTGTGTGTCCGAATTGCAAAAAAGTTTTAAAAATTGTTTGTCCCAGATGTAAAACTATAAATTCTTCTAATATTTGTAAGAAATGCGGAGAAGTAATTGTTTTAAGGTGTTCAAAATGCGGGAAAATTAATTTATCAAAAAACAAAAAATGCTTAAATTGTGATTATCCTTTAGATAAAAGCGCGATTATAAATGAATCTAATACTGCTGATTTTGCGCTGGTAAAACTTACATTTCCAAATGCTGAGTCTATAAGAGAAAAGCTCGGATCAAATAAACTATTTAACAAGTTTAAATCAAGATTTGATATGATGATTTTATCCTATCTTGAACCGCTTGGGTTAAGGAGACAAATTGTCAACGGGAAGGAATATCTTATAAGATTTAATAAAGATTATACTTTTAATTCTTCTGCAAAAAATGCTATAAATAGTACTATTGCACTGGTTAACCTTTTTGTTTCTTTAAACACAAAGCTTTATTCCAAGTTTAAAGTGGTGTTAAAGTGCAATTTGACGATTTTGAAGAAAAATGTTGAAGATAATCCGACTGATACCGGTGAAATACTGAGGGTGAATCTTTTAAATCAAAATTTAGATGCAGATTCAAAGATATCGGAGTCATTTCAAGTTATAACCGGTGATGATTTTTACGAGATATATTCCAAAGATTACAAATTGGAGTCTTTGGATTCTGTCTTGATTGACGGAAATATGATTAGATTTTATGAAATAAATTTAAAAGAATTCATCAATCAAGAATCTTATTTAGAGGATAATAACGAAAACGATGAAAATTTTGATTTACCTGAATTTGTAAAAAACGCAATTGAAGATCAAAATGAACTTACTGAAAGCATTTCTCAAGATAATGATTTTGACAATTTATACGATATTGACGGATTAATAACTTTTGATGAAGTTGCTTGCGAATTTATTACGGGAAAAAATATAAAAGTATTAGATACTGTTTTTAATTTAATTAAAGACAATCCAAGAAGAATTTTGGCACTAAAAGGTGATAGTATAATACAGCCTCACTCTTTGAAACTATTGGAAACTGTTAATTCTACTGATTGTTATCAAAATGTCATACCTATTACATGCTATGAACAAATGAAATATAATCCGTACGGATTTTTCAGAGATTTGATAATGACAATTTTTGAATATTCGATTAGTCAGAAGTTATGGTTTGAGAATGATTATTCAGTGTTTGATGAATCAGGATTTGAAGATTATGTGCAGAGTTTAATTGAATTAACACAACGCCCTATGCAAGACAGCGAAGAAGTGCGAAAAACTTATTTTGATGCATTTTTAAATCTTTTTAGTGCAATTCCAAATTCTGTAATTTGTATAGAAAATTTTGATAAGATTGATTCTTCATCTTTGTTTTTACTGGGACAGTTTTTTGAACATTTTGATCAATTGGATGTAAACTACATAATTTCTTACAGTAAAGATTTTTCATTACATAAGCAATTTCCGTTTTTATTGTCAATTCCTTTTTATACAGAAGTAAAGCTGTCCGAAACAAAGTTTTTAGACATATTAAAAGAAGATGAATCATACTATGAAAACGTGGTGAAAGATTATTATTTTCAGCACATTGCAAAATACACATCAGGGAGTTTGCTCTATCTTGATTATTCAATTCAATATCTTATTGAATCGGGTATTTATGCGCAAAGAAAAAATAAACTTTACGTTGTAAATAAAAAAACAACGGTTTTACCTTCAGATATCTATTCATTGACAAAGCGTAGGCTTAATTTACTGAAAAATGAGCCGGAAACTTTGAAATTTCTTTTGCTTTCTACAATTGTTGGTCCAAGGACTGATATAAAAACAATCGAAGCTATGGGATTTTCTGACTGGAAAAAAATTGCACAAGATTTACAAAATCGTGGTTATTTGTTTATTTATAACAGCAGTATTTATTTTCCGAATTATGAAATTTTAAGTAAATGTGTTTTAGAGTTTATTAATAAATCGCAATTGGAACAGTTTAGGGAAATACTTTTCAACTCTGTTTTTACAAATAAATCTGTTTCCTACATAAAAGCCCTTTTATATGAGTATAGTGCAATGAATCAAGATGCAGTATTTGAATGGGAAAAATTAGCTAATTGTAATTTATCAATGGGCGATTATTGTGCTTATATGTGCTGCTGTGAAAAAATCTTACAGTTAATAGATAGTCATTACAAAAACGACCCAAAAGAAAAAACTGATAAAATTAAAAAATCAATTTATGAAAATATTGCACTAAATATGTCTGATTATAATCCTGAAAAGCAAGGTTATATCGGACAAAAAGCTCTTGATGGATTAGAAAAAGCAATTGATAACAGCGATTTTATATTCTTATGTGCAAAAATGATAGATGGCGCGATAGATTATGGTCAATATATTGCTGCACTTGGGTTTATTCATAGGGTGTTACCTTATTTTTCAACCTCATCTATCAACCCTGAATCAAATAACTTTGATCTAAGGTATCTTATTACTACGCTTACCCATATGAAAGTTTTGTTTTTCTTGGGGAGATACACAGAATGTTTGAATTTAACATACAACATAATATCCGTATTAGACAATTCAAAAATTACAAGAATCAACTTTGAACATTATTCAAAAGACGCGTTTGAAGATTTGTTAACAGAATTTTGTGCATACAGCGCAATTTCTGCAATAATTACACTTAAAAATGACATATCGGAATTTTTGAATATAATAAATACTTTGTTTAGCTTTATTCCGAAAGATTTTGAAATATTTAATGATTTGCAAAAACTCATTTTCGGAATAGATTTTGATTTTGATAAAAATAAATATAAAAATGGAGATGTATTTTCTTCAATTTTTGCGAATATAATTTCTGCGTTTAAAAATCATCAAAATTCAATGGTGAATTTCGCTAAAGAAATCTACAAAGCCAAAATAATTGCCAAAGACACAAGACTAATAGGTATAGAATTGTTCTGCGATTCAATTATCGGATATTCGTATTATAAGCTTGGAAATTATAAAAAAGCGTTAAATATAATTACAAAAATAAGTACACAAGCTCAAAAAACAGGATGCGGGTTGATTGTTCATTTATGCGCGTATTTTATGAGTTTAATTGATATTAAATACGAAAAGTATGATGTGGCATTTGGTCTTTTAAATAATTCAAATATAATGATGACAAAAAATCCGATAAGTGATTATCTCGTTTTACTCAACAGAACTGCAATGTATCATGTGTTAAAGATTATTAATCAAGATGAAAATGCCAAAATATGTATAAGTCAGGCAGACCATATTATATCTAAATACGGATTAAATTTTAATCTTAATATTGACATTGATGAACTTATGGGTAAAAATCAATAGTGCAGAACAAAATAGTCTGTTTTTGTTTTCGGTGATTCAGAAAGAGAGGGAAAATGAAGATTTTATTTGTGAGTGCTGAAGTTGCACCTTTTTCAAAAGCCGGCGGATTGGCAGATGTTGTCGGAAGTTTGCCAAAAGAGCTTGAAAAAGATGCACAAATTGCTATATTTACGCCGTTACATGGTGCTATAGATAAAGAAAAATTCAAAATTAAAGAACTTGAAAATTCTCAAATGTGGATTACATTTGGTTCTCAGCCACAAAAATTTAATCTTTATACAACAAAACTTCCGGGAACAGATATAAATGTATTTTTTGTAAAAAATGATTGGTACTTTACCCCGTTTAAAGACATTTACCCCCGCGGACTTGACCCACGATATGAACACGAAAGATATATATCATTTTCACTTGCAGTAATGGAATATGCTAAGGCTTTGAATTTTAAGCCTGATGTTATTCATTCAAATGATTGGCATACTGCAATGATTCCTCTGTATTTGCATTCAAATTATAAATTTGATGAATTTTATAAAAATACAAAATGTGTTTTTGAAATTCATAATTTAGCATATCAGGGAATTTGGTTTGAAGATGTGTTAGATTTTGCAAATATGAGAAAAGACATTGTATTTAATCAGTGGGGATGTGAACATTACGGAATGGTTAATTGGATGAAGGGTGCAATAAACTATTCGGACAGGGTTGTTACAGTTTCTGATAATTATTCAAAAGAAATTTTAACCGGAGAATATGGCGAAAATATGGATTACACATTAAGAGGAATTATTCCAAAACTTCGCGGAATTGTTAACGGAATTGATTATACCGTATTTAATCCGAAAACGGACAATGCGTTAGTAAAAAATTATGATGTCTGTGATTTTGAAAAAGGAAAACAAGAAAATAAAAAGGCTATATGCAAATTTTTTGGGCTGGAATATAACCCTCAAAGACCTTTAATAGCTTTAATTTCCAGATTAGTAGATCAAAAAGGAATAGATTTAATCAGAGATATGCAATATGAGCTCCAAAATCTTGATGCTGATTTTGTATTTTTGGGAAGCGGTGATAAAGACTACGAAAATCTATTTATTTGGCTTTCAAACAATACAAAAAATATCAGAGCATATGTTGGCTATGATGCAAAACTCGGAAATCAAATTTATGCCGGTTCTGACTTTTTTCTAATGCCGTCAAAATTTGAACCTTGCGGTTTAAGCCAATTAATTGCAATGCGTTATGGTTCACTGCCGATAGTAAGGGCAACCGGAGGATTAGAAGATACCGTTACAGGATATCCGCTAAATAATTCAACAGGATTTAAATTTTGGGCATATAACGGTTGGGATATGCTTAATGCAATAAAATGCGCACTATATGTTTATTCGGATAAGTACGTTTTTAATGCGATGAGAAAATCTGCAATGGAATCAGATTTTTCTTGGGGTAAAAGTGCACAAAAATATTTGAACATGTACAAAGAAATTTGTGCATAAGACAATTACGGGCGCCGGCACTTGGAATAAATTTCTATAAAAGTACCGGCGCAAATCTATTATGAATTTATTACTACTATTTAAATTCTGTACCGCCAACTATTCTTAAATGGCGCTGTTCGCCTTCCCCAACAGATTTACTTTCCAAGTTATGCTGTTGAGCAAGTTCGTGTTGTAATTTTCTTATTTGCTGATTTTGCGGTTTTAATTCAACATCTTTCGCCGCACCTGTCAAAACTTTTTCAATAGCGGATTTTGCTTCATCAAGTGCTTTTTCTGTTATGTCATAAAATGTTTGAGTTTCATTTAATTCAGCTATATCAAGCGCTTGCTTTATGACTTTTTGAATTTGCGCCATCGAATTAGTTTTTACATAAAATATCTGTAGTCTGTCATGCTCAGCTGTTGATAAAACTTTTGCACCGCCTTTGACAAAGTTTTTATGCGCAATTACAATATCAGCATCATCCAAATTCCTTGTTATTTCAGCGTTAAGATCTAACCGCTCAATTACTTTTTCTGCAATTGACCTTGAAACTGCATATAAATAGATTTTTTTGTAATTTTTAACATCTTCGACGTATTTTTGACGTGAAAAACTAAATTTTAAACTTTCCGGATGTTCTATTTTTTCATCGAGTGCATTTATTTTATCAATTACATTAGGAGTTTTCGGAACATCAGACGTTTGATTTTTGGTAAATTCGTAAATTTTATCAACTTTTCGTATTTCCGGTTTTATCGGCCAACCTCGTAAAATATAATCAACGGCTTCAGCGGTATCTTTATACACTGCCAATGTATTTCTATCTAAAATTTCTATTACAATATCAAATGTCGGCTGTTTTTCTCTTTCAAGAACAGTTTTTTGAGAAGAACGTCGTTTTGCTTCGTCATCCCCCAGTGTAACCGACTGAATGCCTCCGACCAAATCAGACAAAGTAGGATTTTTAATAAGGTTTTCTAATGTATTTCCGTGTGCGGTTGCAATAAGCATAACTCCACGTTCTGCAATAGTGCGGGCAGCTTGGGCTTCTTCTTCTGTTCCGATTTCATCAACCACTATTACTTCAGGAGTATGGTTTTCAACTGCCTCAATCATAACATCTTTTTGATATTCCGGTTGCCGGACCTGCATTCTTCTGGCATGACCAACAGCAGGATGAGGTATATCTCCATCGCCGGCGATTTCATTTGATGTGTCAACTATTACGACGCGTTTTCCCAGATCATCTGCTACAAGACGTGAAATTTCTCTTAATTTAGTTGTTTTCCCAACACCGGGACGACCCAAAAATAATATACTTTTATTTTGCAAACATATGTCTTTTATACAAGAAATTGTCCCTGTTACAACACGCCCTATTCTTAATGTTAATCCGACAACCTTACCTTGCCGATTTCTGATCGCACTTATCCTATGTAATGTTCCGGCGATTCCAGAGCGGTTATCAGATGTAAATTCAGGAATTTTTGTTGTTATTGAATCTAAATCATCAAAATTAACAATATCTGTGTTAAAATACTCTATTTTCCCATCACTGTGGCGAACCTCCGGCACACGACCGACATCTAATACAATTTCTGTCGCATCTTCCATCTTTTCATAAGAAATACATTCTTGAATTCGTTTTGGAAGTATTTCTACCAATTTGTCTAAATCGTTTTGAAATTGCAGGTTGCTCATTTTTCGCCACCTTTCTTTTTCTAAATTATAGCAAACTATCTACGCTGTGTTTTTCATAAGTTATATATGGGGATATCTTCTATATATATTATAACTCATGTGTCGGAAATTTTGGGAAAAATCTTTATGATTCAGTATAAAATTTTAACAAAACTTTACATTTAAAAACAGGTTAAAATTTAGTGAATTCAACACTTTTTATTTAAAAAAATAGAAAAAAAATAAATCGACTAAGCCGAAAGATTGAAATATTAATAATCTGTTTACAAATTGAAATATAGTAGAAAATTTTAATTAATATTAGTTTACAAACAATCGGAATAAAAAAATGATAATTATCACCTGATTACTAATTGAATTTTGCAAACAAAAAGTAAAAACTCACTATTAAAAGGAGTATTTTATGGCATGCAAAGTATTATTTTTTGATTTAAGCAAAAATGAAAAAAAATATTTAGACAGAAACAACTTTGATATTTTTGATATTAAAACATTTGACACAAGTCTTAATGATGAAACTGTGCAATCATTGACAGAAGAAGATTTAAATAAAACTGTAATGATAAGTGTCTTTACAACTTCAGATGTAAATAAAGACGTAATTTCAAAGTTTAAAAACTTAAGATTAATATCAACAAGAAGTGCAGGAGTATCTCATATAGACATGAAAACCTGCTTAAATAGAAATATTGCGGTAGTAAACGTAGAGACTCTTGAAATAAAAAACAGCACTGATTATATGTTAAGCCGTGTATTTGCAGGGATGGAAGGATATTTTAACGGAGATAAAGAACATAGAGTTTTATAAATAAATTATTAAAAATTTCGTAAAAAATTATTCTTGTTGTATAATTAGAACATAAAAAACAAGGATTAGGGGATATATGGAAACTCTTACAAAAACTGAAAATGGAATAATTACAAAAATCATAGGACCTGTAATTGATGTTGAATTTCCTTCAGGAAATTTACCTAATATTTATACAGCATTAAATATATACAATCAGGATGGGACAAAAATTGTTGCCGAAGTTGAGCAAATGCTTGGTTCCAACAGAGTTCGAACGGTAGCAATGTCGTCAACCGACGGGTTAAAAAGAGGTATGGAGGTTATTAATACCGGTGAACCGATAAAAATTCCTGTCGGAAACGCAATATTAGGAAGAATATTGAATGTAACAGGTGATGCGGTTGATAATGCAGGAGAAATTCAAACTGATACATATTTACCGATTCACAGAAATGCACCATCTCTTATCGAACAAAATACAGAAGTTGAAATTTTAGAAACAGGGATTAAAGCAATTGATTTACTTCAACCCTATCAAAAAGGCGGTAAAATTGGTTTATTTGGCGGCGCAGGAGTCGGAAAAACAGTTTTAATTCAGGAGCTAATCCATAATATTGCAATGGCGCACAACGGTGTTTCTGTTTTTGGCGGAGTAGGTGAAAGAACCCGTGAAGGAAACGATTTGTGGAATGAATTTAAAGAAAGCGGTGTAATTAATAAAGTAGGTCTTATATACGGGCAGATGAACGAACCGCCCGGAGCAAGAATGAGAGTAGGATTATCAGCTCTTACTGCAGCAGAATATTTCAGAGATTATTCAAAACAAGACGTACTTTTATTTATTGATAATATATTTAGATTTACACAGGCAGGGTCAGAAGTATCTGCACTTTTGGGACGTATGCCGTCAGCCGTTGGTTATCAGCCTACTTTGGCAACAGAAATGGGCGAACTTCAAGAAAGAATTACATCTACAAAAGATGGATCAATAACATCCGTTCAAGCAATTTATGTTCCTGCAGATGACTTGACAGATCCGGCGCCGGCAACTACATTCTCTCATTTGGATGCCTCAACGGTATTATCAAGAGAAATCGCATCGTTGGGTATATATCCTGCAGTTGATCCGTTAGAGTCAAGTTCAAGAGCATTAGCACCTGATGTTGTTGGAGATGAACATTATGAAGTTACAAAAAAAGTTCTTGAAATCTTACAAAAATACAAAGATTTGCAGGATTTAATCGCAATTTTAGGGATGGATGAATTATCTGAAGAAGATAAAGAAACAGTTAACAGAGCAAGAAAAATCCAAAGATTCTTATCTCAACCGTTTTTTGTTGCTGAACAATTTACCGGAAACAAAGGTAAATATGTAAAAATTCAGGATACTGTAAAAGGTTTTAAAGAAATTGTCGAAGGGAAACACGACGATTTACCTGAGCAAGCTTTTTATATGGTCGGAACAGTTGAAGAAGCGGTTGAAAAAGCGAAAACAATGGGTGATTGATGAAATTAAAAATTATTACACAGGAAAGAGTTGTTTTTGACCATGATGTGGATGAAGTCTACACAAGAGGTATTGACGGTGAATTCGGGATATTGAAAGGTCATATTCCGATAATGAGTGCGTTGGATATCGGTTTGACTAAAGCTGTTATAGGAAATGAAACAAAAGTTTTTACGACAATGGGGGGCATTCTTCAATTTAAGGATGAAGAATGTATAATTCTTACAACCGCGGCTGAATCCGGAGAAGAAATCGACGAATTAAGAGCAAAAGAGGCATTAGAACGTGCTCAAAAAAGATTAAAAGAAGCTCAGGCAAGGATTGATGCAAAACGAGCAGAAGCGGCAATTGCACGTGCTCAGGCAAGATTAAAAGCAAAATTGACAGGCATCGAATAAAAAATTATCTAAATGATTCCGATATAGTTTTCGATACCCAAAATACTTTCGGGTATTTCCCTAATCCTGAAAAAACTGCCATATACCCGCTTAAACAAAACATAAATATTTGTATAATTGAATATTTATAGATTACAGACTTGTTAAACAAAACATAAAGCCATGAGACAACAAGTTGTATTATCGGGATATGAGAAAGGATCGAAAGTAACAACCCCAATACCATTGATATTACAAAAAATAAAAATGATATAAATACAGCCTGAGAAATGTTGTATTTTAAAAAGTACGATAATTTTTTCTTAGCAAAAAACAAGTAAATCACATACAGAAATCCGAAAAATCCCATAGTTACATAAGAAATTACAGAAATTATTCTTTCAGATAAAGAAACATTGTATCTATTTGTCATTTCAATTAACCTCTTACTTTTTCAAGATAATCTTGTGCAACCTGACTGTAAATTAATCT
>CAMNNA010000059.1 GCA_946545285.1 uncultured cyanobacterium
TAAAAAATATCAGATAATAAGCAGCGCGCAATTTTTATAAAATTGCGCGCCTTTTTTACCTTTTAAAAAACTATTTTTCAAGTTTAATCAATTCGACTTCCAATTTATTAAGTTTTTGTTTTAATTGAGCGTTGTCTTTTTTGAGTTGAGAAATGCGTTTCAAATCGTTATCCACTCTTGCAATCAAAGAATCAACTTTATCGCTTAATTCTTTTACCGCATTAATCGAGGCAAAAAACATTTCATCCCAGCGGATTCGATAGTATCCGTTTTCGTCTTTCCAAACTGCTGTCGGGAAGATTTTTTTCAAATCCTGAGCTATTACACCGACTTGTGCATTTTTTGATTTGTCTTTTTTGAATGTATAATTATATATTTTTATTTTTTTAATACTTTCTAAACCCTGTTTGAATTCAGAAACAATATTTTTTAACCTTAAATCAGAAGAAGATTCAGGCAGCGTTCCATACTTAGTAACAAACGGTCCTTTTTCGCCTCTAACGTATTTATTTTTGTTTGTATCGCTTCCGTCTGTATCTATATAAAGACTGTCAGTCAATACAGGGCAACAAGTTGCAGGTGCGGAATATTTGAGAACTTTTTCATCGCTGTCTTTAGTAAGAAAATAATTATATTTATAGTTGTGTGCTCTGTTTAAATCCGCCCCGCCATGGTTGAAATCGACATTATCTTCGTGATCTTGACCGTAAGAATCGTTATCAACAGAAAGGTATCCGTCAAAAGAATAATCTTTATAAGGTCTTCCGTAGTAATAATAAGCTTCACCATGGTCAGGATCTGAAAAGAGGAGGTTGATTGGTGAGAACCAGTCATATGATCTTATTCCGTTGTCACCTACAGAACCTACAGAGCAAACACAGCTTTCTCTGCCGTGCCATGTTTTATGTCGTTTATTATAAGAACCGTTTAATTGATATGTTGTTCCTTCGCCGTCAAATGCTTGAAGTAATTTGTAGGTTCCTGCGTGTCTGTGATTGCCGAATTTGAATGCAACCAAACCCTTCAGTCCGCTGTTGTATGAGTCTCCATCGCCGTTTTTTGGCAGCATTGGAGGAGCAAGAAAATAAGATTGTCCTCTGACAACCAAATTCCCGTTTACAATGACGGAAGCATTTCCTATGTCGTTATAATCATAAGTACCGTTACGATCAAGATACTTGTGTGTTCCATTGACATTATGAATTTCTAAAACAGCAACTCCGCTTAAGTTTTTAGGTTTTGAACCTATAAATATGCGTTCATAATTATCTTTTAAAAGAGTATTTATATTACTAGAATAATCATCTTTATTACCTGAACCTGAATTAGCACCGATACAAACTTTATGACTCCCTAAACCTGAATAAGAACAAGCATTATAACCTATTGCTGTATTAAATGACGCACCGGCTCCAACATCAGATAATGCATACGTTCCGACTGCGGTATTATGACTCTTGGCTGATCCTGCCTCAGAACTTGAAAATGCTTTATAACCTATTGCTGTATTATTAGAAGATGTACCGCTAATATTATAACCTGCATATTCTCCTAATAAAGTATTTGCGTGTCCTTGAATTTCGTTACCGGCATAATTACCGACAATAGTATTATAGTACCCTGTTGTAACATTTGCTCCGGCCTGATATCCGATAAATGTGTTACCTGTGCCTATTGTTATTTTTTCTCCTGCATTTGAACCAATCGCAGTATTATAATCAGCAGTAGTTAATTCCGATAACGATTTATATCCGATTGCTGTATTATATCTACCTTTTGTAAGTTTTTTTAAAGCATTAACTCCAAAAGCAGTATTGTATTTAGCAGAAGAACTAATAGAATTAAACGGTCCGCCTAAGAGCATATTCCCTGTAGAAGAAGGTGTTGCCAAAAGATCGGCAGTACGAGTTCCTATGCCGTTTGAGTCATTTCCGTATCTGAATGAAATTTGAGGTTGGTTGCTTTTATCATTAGCTGATTGAATAATCAATTTTGATTCCGGTGTATAAGTTTTAACGGTTTGGTTATCCGGTGTAGTACCAACAAAGAAACGTCCTGCTTTTCCTGCAGGTGCTGCAGAATAAGCATTCATTCCTTCATCTAATATGAACGACCAAACATCTTCTTTTGATGCATTGTTATAACGTACTGTAATTGCCGGTGCAAACGCTGCCATCAAAATAGCTCCAAACGCCAATAACACCATCAATTCCGCTAAAGTAAAAGCTTTATATTTTTTTATTCTCATTTATTTACTGCTCCGTAACAAGTTTTTTTTCAATTTTTGCTGCTCTTGAATTTAGTTCGGCAACCTTTTTACTGATTTCTTTTTGATCACTTGAAATTATTGTTGTATCATTATTAGCGTCTATAATATTTGATATAGCGCCCGCAATTTTTTCATCAAGTGTTTTTATTGCATTTACTAATGCATAGAACATTTCATCCCAGCGGATTTTATAATATCCGTTTTCATCAGTCCTAACCGCATTTGGGAATACTTTCATTAAATGCTGTGCAATCACACCAACTTGCGGTTTTTGCTCAGGATCATTCTTAAATGAAAATATATAAGGTTTTATTTGTTTGATTTTTTCTAACCCGTCACTGTTTTCAGATAAGTTCTCTTTTAATCTGATATCTGAAAATATATTTGGATAACCTGTTGTTCCTTTTAAAGAGTCATAACTATTGCTAGCGCTATCTGATGCACTGTATAATGATGTTGTACTGTTAGGTCTGTCACCTTTGTAATTATCAAGACCCATTGATTCACATTGATACCAATGGATTTTTGTAAATAAAAGATTAATAGTAATCATACCATCTTTGTGGCAATGGGTATATTGAGATGAGGAAGTTGGGGTAGAAATGTTTTGAGTAATGAGCCTTGCCCCGCCGGTTTTTCCTAACCCTTGACTATTAGCAAAATACACTCCGCCTCTTACAACAAGGTTAGAATTTAATACAACAGAAGAATTATAACCTGTATCCAATGGATTAAAGACTTCTAAAACAGATCTTCCGGCAAATCCGCCTTTTGGGTCACCGCCTAAAAATACGTGCTCAATCCGTTTATTAGCAGCTATATTTACAAGATCATTTGTTCCTTCACTTGTTTCGGTTGCTCCTTGGCTTTCTCCGTAATTTGTGTATGCATTATGAAATCCGATACAAGTATTTGGTGCATTACCATTTGTTTGAGTAATAGATCTGCACGCACCTTGACCTATTGCCGTCATATAGCTTGCACCTGTTTTACCGTCATTGAAAGTTTCATGACCTATAATTGTGTTGTGATAGGAATCTCCGCTATATTTAGTTCCTATTAATACGCTATGACTGACTTGTGTACCGCCGCCGCTTTTGTAGCCAATTACAACACTTGCTGAACCATTCGATCGTGACAGAGTGTTAGCACCGATAGATAACATCCCTCGGATATTATTATTCTTAAGATTTACTCCGTTTTTGTCATTGCGTAATTGTACGTATTTTTGATATGTATTTGCACCAATTAATGTATTTGAATTCCCGTCATTGAGTATCCCTCCATATGCCATCACATTATTTTGACCGATATTGGCACCAATTGATGTAATTGGAGAATATTGATTAAAAGCACTTACGGTATAATTAAAAGATGAACCCCCAACAATTGTGGAATTTTTTAAACCTATGTATTCAGGATCTATATCAGTGCCGGTACCTGATCCTTCTTTCAACCCGTCAAAACGCAAATTATTTGCTGTTCCGACTCCGATAATAGTATTACAGCCAAATTGAGTGGATGAACTAAATGAACCGTTATCACAGCTAAATTTTGACGAATCCAAATCATATACAGACATATAAGTTCCGCCCAATAACATATCTCCGTAACTATCAGCAGTGAAAGTTCCGGTATTTTCTCCTGTCCCTTCACCATATCTGAATTGGATATGACGTTGAGCTTCAACTTCTTCGTTTTTGGCGTTAGCTTTGATAGTTAATTTTCCGCCCTTGTTGTTTTTTGCGTTAGCTTCCGCAAATTTAGGGTGCAACCCGATAAAACCGATAGCAGGATAAGACTTTGATCCGGGGTCAAAATATGCATCAAACTGATCATCTGCAGGAACATATTTCCAAACCGAATCTTTTTGGATTTCATCAGTTGCCATTTTACGTTTTGTCATAATTGGTGCTACTGCAGCAAACAAAACAATTACGATAATCATGGCAATCAATAATTCCGTAAGTGAAAATGCCTGTTTATTTTTATATTTCATCCTCATTAAACTCCAGTCGAATCCTATATAATCATTATACCATATTTGAATATATAATTCAAGATTTTTACGAAATATTATACAATAGAAAAATTATTTCTTTTTTCGGATGAAACTGTTTGTAAATCACGCATTCTTTTTACTGCTGAATTTGCATTTTCATCATCTGGGGCATAGTGTAAAAATTTTCGATAATATCTTTTTGCATCTTGTTGTTTTCCGAGTTTATCAAGACATTTTGCCATATTGAAATAAATTTTTGTATAATTAGGATTGATTTTAATTACTTCGTTATATAAAGCCAGTGCAGGGCGATACATTTGCATTTTAATAAGTAATTCCGATTTTCTTAAATACGCGTTAACATAGGCAGGAGATGTTTCGATTAATTTTTGATAAATCATCAAAGCCATATCTTCTTCATCGACTTGTTCATGTGCTAATCCTAAATTATATATAGCGTCAGGATTATCAGGTTCAATTTCAATTGCGCGAACAAAACATTTTATGGCTTTACACCCTTGGTTGTTTTTTAAATGGCACAATCCCAATTCATAAAACGTTTCAAAATTGTTATTATCTAAAAGTACGGCTTTTTCTAAATTTTCAACCGCTTTATTAATTTTATTTAAATTTTTGTAACAAATTCCCAAGCCGAAATAAATATCTGAATTATTCCTATCTAACATTGCAGAACAGAGGTATTTATTTAAAGCTTGTTTATACTGCATATTATTTCTCAAATAATTTGCGGTTTTCAAATTATTTTGGTAAGATTCTTTTCCTTTTTTTATCGGAACTGTCATATATGCGGTTTTTGATTTATCTTCTTTCAAAACTCTCTATTCCTATGTTATGTTTTGATTTTAGAATTTTTTTTAAGATTGATTAACAACCAAATGATTTAAAATTTTCTCAATCATTGGATTTATTATAAAAGTTATGGTATAAATTTATTATGAGAGAGTTCATAATACTTTTGGCAATAGCGGGGATTGTGTTTATACCTTCATCAGTATTGGCGATTGGGGATGAAGTCGGGTTGGATAATCCTCAGCCGCAAAAAATAGAAATTCCTAAACTTGAATATAATAAAACGGATTCGCTGGTTATAAACGATGAAGAAATCATGCAGCAGATTGTCAAACTTCAAAGAGAAAAAGATATGGAAGATATTGATAATCTTTGGAAAGGAACTGTTGCAAATAATCAGGTAATAGGATTTGCATTAAAAAAACTTGCCACACCCGAAAGTCAAAGAAGAATACATTCTTCTTTAATGGCAAAAACATTGTCTGCCATAATTTCGGGGGCATCTTTAGCACCGACACTAATCGGTGCTGATTATGCAATTCAAACCGGAACTTATGCTGCCGGCAGAATAGCTCAAAATCTTTTAAACAGAAAAAATATTCCGCAAGAAACTCCTTTAACTGATACTGAGTTAATTGAACTTGCGGGGTTAGTTGAAAATTTGCAAGATAAAATTATTAATGCATATTACAATTACAAATCTTGTTTATCTCTATTAAAAGAAACACGCTCAAGAGAACTTTTGTATAATAAAAATTATGCAAAAGCTATGGAAGATGAAGATTTCTTAGAAATTGCGATTTCTTCATCACTATATCAGGATATGTTAATAGAAGAAGAAAAATATAACCAAATGGCTAAAAAATATCATTTGGAATTACAAAGATTAGCGGGAAAAAAAGTTGTTGATAAATTGAATTTGTATCAATATGATTACGATTCAGCGCTGGTAGGAGGAAGTGTAAATGTTAAATAAAAAATGGCTTTTGACAGCATTAATATTAGGGTTGGGGACTTCCGGATATTGTTTGACCTTAAATGATATAAATTTACCTAAACCTCCCGCATACAGAGTCGGGATATCTGAAATTCCGGAAAATCAATATGTTGAAGTAAAAGAAGATGTTACTATCTCTCAAAAGATTACACCGATCAAAGAAAATGAAGATTCTTCAGATATTTCATATTCTGATTTGAGTATAAAAAGGTTATCAAAAGAAATTGCAAAAGAACTTGAATACGAAGAACAAGATATGGTTTCGGATTTGACTTTGTTATGGCAAGGTGCTGCAACCAAAAGTGATACAATTCATTTTGCATTATATAAACTTGCAAATCCTGATGCGGATAAACCTGATAAGCAAACGATGAAAAATATCTTAAAAACTATCGCAAGCATGTCAACTTTAGTCGGTGCGGGCATGGCAAATCCTGTTTTTGCAGGCGCTTCGTTTATGGGTAGTAACATTATGGGGATAATGACCCAAGATGAAAAAGCACTCAACTACAAATATTCAAAAGTCGGTGATGCCGATATGATAATTTTGATTCGTAAAGTTGAAGATTTACAGCAAAGTGCTGTGAATCTTTATTATGATTATATGAGCGCAAGACGTCAGGTTGAATTGACAACAAACCTTGTTCAGGAACGTCAAAAAAGGTTTAATCTTGCACAATCAAACAATGTTTCAAGAGAATTGATTGTGATAACTGATGCTTATTATCGCAGTGCTATGGATAAACAAAGAACTGCACGTTCTGAGTTTTTGTCTAAACGTGCGGCATTAGAGCAATTCGTTGGAAACGAAGCTTTTACCCAGTTTGAACAGGAACTTTATGAACGCGAAAAGAAAAACAGAAGCGGAGAGGCGGTTGAAGAAACAATTAAAACCGCAAGTATTGAGCAAGCATATGATGTAACGGTTCAAAATACCCAAAATTATACATCTAAAGTTGCTCAAAATAATCCGGAACATGAAAGTTCTCCGTTTTATTACGGCGAAAAGCCTGAAGATGAAAATTCCGCAAGCGAAAATTTTCAAAACGAACAAACAAATGTTTCCGCAAACAAATACTATATTCATGACGATTTGAGTATTGACCCGAATTTGGATAAACTTCCTGCGCTTGCACCGTTGGTTTTGGAAGAAGAAAAAGATGCAAATATCGAACCGCAGAATGAAGAAATTCAAGTAAATGAAAAAGTTGTTAAGCCTGCCAAAGAAAAAAAGACTAAAGTAAAAAAAGAAAAAAAACAAAAAGTAAAAACTTCCAAAAAATCAGATAAAAAATTAAAAGAAGAAAATACTTCAGAAACCGCAAGTTCACCTGTTGCAGATGAAACGGTTGAGGCTGTTGAAAAAATTGAAAAGCCAAAAAAAGAAAAAAAGGAAAAAAAAGTTAAGAAAGAAAAAACTAAAGAGCCAAAAGAAAAGAAAGTTAAACAGACCCCTCAAAAGTCAAAAAAATATGATTATCATCAACAGCCAAGAAAAACATATCCGAAAAATTCAACAAAAGACTTGATATTTTTACACGGCAAAACAAAAGAAGAATACGCTGCATCTCAAGCGGCAAAAGCTGCCGCTCAGACTAACACTGCGCAAAATGAACTTCCTGCAAATACACAAACACAAGCCGCAAGTCAAAACATAAACCCTGTTTTGCAAAATAATCAGAATCTGAACCTTATGCCGTTAGATGAAATTCGTCCGCCAAGAAACGGTCATTCAATCTATCAAGAAGAAGGTATATATTAGCAATATGGAAAAATTTATTCCGTATAAAGTTTATACCGGCGCAGAAAATATGAAAACAGATTCCGATTTGCTTGATAATGCGATTGAGGAAAAAGCAGATTATCCGATTTTCAGATTGTATGGATGGAAACCTGCGTGTGTGTCTTTGGGGCGAAACCAAAAAGAAGATTTTTTGGATAAAGATTTTTTAAAATCATGCGGGATTGATGTTGTAAGACGTTTGACAGGCGGGCGGGCGCTTTTGCATGATAATGAAATTACTTACAGCTACATCTGTCCCGTAAATTATTTAAAAAACGGTGAAAGCGTTTCAGGTTCTTATCGTGAAATTTCTCAAATTTTGATTGACAAATTCAAAAAAATCGGGATAGAACTTGATTTTGGCGGCGGGAATCACAATCAAATTAATACAAAATTTGACTATTGTATGTTGATTTCAACGGGTGCTGATTTGTGTTATAAAGGCAAAAAGCTTATCGGATCCGCACAATGCAGGAAAAACGGGTACATTTTACAGCATGGTTCGATTCTTTATGATTATGATAAAGAGTTTTTGGAAAAGATTTTTAGGGAAAAAGTTTCAACAGATGAAATTACTTGTATAAAGGAAATTAATTCGGAATTGGAAAAAGAAAAGTTAATACAATATCTTAGTGATTAAGTACTTTTCTTAAAGTATTCATATAGTAAATATAAAATATATACGATTTTTATTTTTCTTAACATGCGTGATAAAAAACGCAATTTTTAAAAACAAAAAAACTTTATAAAGTTACAAGAGGAAAATAAGAAAAAATTTCACGGGGAAAATCGTTTTACTTTAAAGGTTTTTAACCAAAGTAAGCACGGATTTAACTTGGAGGATTTTTTAGAAAGGGAAAATTCTTATGTCAATTGCAAAAATAGGATTTACATTTGCTAAGAAACATCTTAAATCATTGAGATCTTTAAAAAAGGCCGGTAAAGGTTTGAAAAAAACGGGTAAAGCAATTATAAAACCGTTTGCAAAATTACATGAACTCCAAGGTTCAAAAGCTCCGAATGGGTCTAAAATGGACAAATTTTATACAATATCGTTATTAGGCTTAACTGGCGGTGAATTAGGACTTGTAGGAAAAATGATGTATGATGGTTATAACTCAGATAATGCCAAGACTCAAGATGAAGCAGATAAATATAGACTTAATTTTAGTTCAGATACGGATGGTGCTGTAGGGGCAGTTGGAGGCTGGATCCTTGGCGGTCCAATCGGGGCTTTAGTCGGAGGTTTGGCAGGTTATTTCGGAGAACAAGATGTTGTTGTCGGTCTTATAGATCCAAACGTTCATGAAACAAGAAAACAATATAATGCAACACAAGCTAAAGCACAACAGCCCGAACAACCGAAACAAAACGGCCAAAAAGTGCAAGAATTTATTGATTCATTAAAAAATAAACCTCAGCAAGATACGGCATCTGTTGAACAACCTGCTGATACAACGGTTACTGATAGTGTTGCAACTGATTCGATTACACAAGTTCCGCAAGACACAACCCAAGTTCAACAACCGGCAGATTCTGTGGTTACTGATAGTGTAGCAACTGATTCGATTACACAAGTTCCGCAAGATACAACACAAGTTCAAACACCTGCAGATACAACAGCGCAAGTCACACCGCAAGATACAACACAGGTTCAAACACCAGCAGATACAACAGCACAAGTTACACCGCAAGATACAACACAGGTACAAACACCTGCAGATACAACAGCGCAAGTTACACCGCAAGACACAACACAGGTTCAAACACCTGCAGATACAACAGCGCAAGTCGCACCGCAAGACACAACACAAGTTCAAACACCTGCAGATACAACACAGGTTCAACAACAGCAGGAACAACAAGTAGAACAAACCGAACAAACCGGAGAAACAGAACAAGCCGAAGAAGAACAACAAGCAACGCCTGAATATGAAGTTAAAAAAGGCGACTGCGTATGGAATATTGCCAAGGCTGATTTAATCAACAAATACAAAGAAGAATATAAACAACAACATCCTGATGTAACAGATGAAGATATTCCGGCATTCAAACCGTTGAACAAAGATATTTTGGCAAGAACAAAAGAATTAATGCAGATAAACAATTTGCAATTTGAACCTGATAATTATCACGTAATGATCGTTCCGGGGCAGAAGTTGAAGTTAGCTGCTTAAATTATCTCCTCTTATGTTATAATCTCTCCTTTCTTTTGAAAAAAACGACCGAACAAAAATCGGTCGTTTTATTTATTAGAGTAGGATAAGTAGGATA
>CAMNNA010000060.1 GCA_946545285.1 uncultured cyanobacterium
TCGAAAAATCCTCAACGGTTCGGATTTTTCTCGGCAGAGTGCCACTGGAGCGTGGCTTTACAAAATGATTGTAGTATAAACAATTTTTATTGTCAATCTTTAATATTTTTAATATATTGTTTTAGATTTTTAATTTTGTCCGACAATTCATTTATTAAGCCTTGCAGGTTTTCATAAACTAATTGTCTGTTTTGGCAAGTGCAATAACCAAAAAGCCCGATTTTAATGCATTCATATAATTGTTTCTGAAAATCACAAATACCTTTATAAATAAATTTATCAATATCTTTGTTTATGTCGCAAAGATAAATAAATAATTCCGCAATATTATTTTTTGCTAATACATATTTTTTCATAGCAAAATTGTGCTTGGTTTTAAGTAATGAATTATAAATAGTTGTATATTTTTCAAGCAAATTATTTTTTTTCAACAGCAAGTCATTTTTAAAATAATTAATAGTAGTCTCATAACCTTTTTCGGCTATTTCTTGTCGTTTTTCTTCGGAGGCATTAAAATCCACAACAACAACATTTCCGGTGTTTATAACAATATAGTCATAATTGTCACAGTTTTGATATAAACTTTTTACAAAATCTGTTTCCGAACAAGTTATACAAGAATACATTCCGTTTACATAATCAATAGGGTTTTCATCTGTACCAGTAAATTCACCTTCTAATCGTATTTCAAGAATACGATCTTTGGAGTTAATCAAATTTTTTGACAGCGACCACATAGGTTTACCCTTCATCAAATCCCCGTCTACTAAAAGCTTATCGTCAATATTAACTGCTCTCATCAATCCCGGCATGCAGCAAGAAATTCTTACAGCCATCGCTATTTCAAAATCAGGTGTTTCAAAATTAGAAAATTCACAGCAAGAAAAATTTTTCATATCAGTAGTTATTATAATAAGGTTTTTCCCTAAATCATTGAATGTTACCGGCTGATTTTCGCCTTGAATATATTTATCACCATAATATTTCTTTTCAATTAATTCTTTTAACCAACTTAAAAAAACATCACCTTTACTTAAAGCAAATTTTTTATTAAAACCGATTGAGATATCTCTGAATAATTCGAAATTAACTTTCAAAAAAATATCGGTTATTTCTTGATAGCTGTACCCAATTGCACTTAATGCAGCGACTATTGACCCGACAGAAGATCCTGCATAAGTTGTGATATTTACTTTAAGCTCATCCAAAGCTTTTAAAGCACCCGCGTGCGCTGTTCCTCGGATTGCTCCCCCTCCAAAAAGACAGGTATAATTTAAATCGTTTAAATTTTCTTTCATAGCGCAATAATATCACAAAAACACCGAAGATTTTTACTCCGGTGCTTTTTAAACTTATATTATATTTAAAACTTATGCAGCAACTGTGCCTTTAATTTCTCTGATTAAATATTGCGCAACCCATTCAAAATCTTTATTTTCAGCCGCAGCTTTTTTCAAATATTCAACAGATGCGTCACCAAGTCTTATTAAAGTCATTGCAACAACACCTCTTTTTATTCCGCGAACTACTTGCAATTCTTTTACTAATTCCGGAACAACAGATGAACCTATACTTACCAAATCATTTTCTATGATATTTTTATTAGTGTTATCAACTTTTTCTAATACTGAACTGATTTTTTCTAATGTTTGCATAATTCATATCTCCATACAAAATTCATATTTACATTATTATTATAAACTAAAATTTATCCAAACTCAGATTTCCTTACATAATCTTTATATCTTAATTTGCGTAAGGCCAAAATCCGCTAAATACGGGCATTTTAGATTTTTATATTGATATTAAATTTTAATTTTGTTTTTAGATTTGTTTAAATTTTTTCTGTAATAAAGCCCATGACGTCCTGCATGAATTTCCGGCCCTTTCGGTCCTAAAGAAAATCTTGCCCCTTTAATTCCGAACGAAATTCCAATACCCGATTTAGAAATATTTAAACGAAACAATCCGAAATTTATACTTTTTCTTATATAAAAACCCATAAACTATCCTTTTTTAAGCTATTTCTTCATACGCTTGCGGATTATTTAATAAATCATAATTAATTTCGTTTTCATTATCAGCAATTGTTGCAGCAACAACGGCATCTGATGTGACGTTAAGTGTTGTTCTTAACATATCGGTTATTCTTTCTATCGTAAATAAAAATGCAAATCCTGCAACCAGTTGTTCAGGACTTAATCCCATACCGTTTAATATAAGTGCAATTGTAATTAATCCGCCACCCGGAATTCCTGCACAAGTACTGGATGCAACAATAGCTAATAATGCTATAGTTACAATTAAACCAAAATCCAAAGGTACGCTGTATGCTTGGGCTAAAAATATAACGGCAACTGTTTGTAATAATGCTGTTCCGTCAAAATTTAATGTAGCGCCTAACGGCAATACAAAACTCGAAATTTTATGAGATATCCCTCTTTTTTCACAACAAGCAATAGTTAAAGGCAAAGTTGCCGATGAACTTGCTGTTCCGAATGCAACCATCGCAGCCTCTGCAATTGCTGAAAACAGCATCGGGGCGGAAACTTTCGAAAAACATCTTAAAAATATCGGATAAATTATAAATAACTGAATACCAAAACCTAAAAGCAATACTAACAAATATTTTGCAATAGGTGCAAAAATATCAACACCGAAACTTGCAATAGAGCTTGCCGTGAGCGCAAAAACACCCGGAGCGGCAAAAAGCATTATCCAATCGGTTATTTTCATTGTTGCAGCAAATACAGATTCGAAAAACGAAACAATTGGTCTGTTCACATCTCCGACTTTTGCTAATGCTAAGGCAAATAAAACCACAAACAAAATTATCGGAACCATATTCCCTAATGCGAATGCTTCAATCGGATTACTCGGAATAAAACTTAAGAATAAATTTAACACATTTCCTTGTTGTTCCAACATTGCATTTGCAACGGATGATTGAACCCCTGATGCGATAGTCGAATCAATGTATTGAGTTGCACCCTTTCCCGGTTGAATCAATAATGCTAATATAGCACCTATAGTTACGGCAATTGTTGTTAATATGCCGTAGTAAATAATCATTTTTGAACCGAATTTCCCTAATTGTCTGTTATCTCCGACACTCGTAATCCCAATAATTATTGCAGATACCACAAGAGGAATTACAACCATTTGAATAAGCCTAATAAACATTTGTCCAACAAACATTAAAATATTGTCAATCAATATATATGTATGGGAATGTAAAAATATTCCGACCAATACACCGGCAATAATTCCGAAAAATATATGCCAATTTCTTTTTATTCCAAGCCCAAGTGCGATTAAAATCTGCATGTGTAATTTCATTATTTCACCCTCTTAATATATTGATGACGAAATGATTATACTACTTATTATCTAAAATTTCAAGCACAACAAAATCAGTTGACAGAGAATTTTTTGTATAATAGCATAGAATAACAAGAGGAAATGGAGTGAACATCTCCAACTGCTGCCGCAGCCGTAAAAGTCGGAATGCTCTAAAGAAAATACTAATCAGTTTTACGTGCAGTATGAAATTGATTATGAAAAATTCTTTCAAAAAGCCTCTTGTATTAAAGAGGTTTTTTAATGGCAATAAATTCACCGATACATACTCACAACACAAAAATAGGAACTTGTCCTCACGGGTTACCGCTGGGAGCATGCCCGATTTGTAACGGAATGGCAGGCGGAAATTCCACAAATAAAAGAGATATCCCGAGAAATCCCGGTGAAATGACTTATAATCAGTGTCTTGCTATGGGTGCAATGCTAAGAGCGCAAAAAAATGCTAAAAAACAAGCCCAAATTTCTCAGCAAAACTATCTTCAAGCTTTAGCAAATGTCCAAAAAGCAATTACCATGGCAAATCAAAAACTCGCCCAATTCAGCGCCTTTATTTCAAAAACCATGCCTGCTGTTATTGCAAAACCCATAAATTTTGTGATTAATAATGTTATTGTCAGACTTTTCAACGGAATAAAAAATATTCCAAACTTTATCGGGAATTTAGCAAAAAATATTGTTCAAACCTTAACCGATTTAACTTCAAAATTAACTGCAATTTTTGGAGAAATAAAAGCGTCTGTACAAAAAACAATATCCGAATTTTGGAATAAAACCAAGAAAAAACTTAAATCCGTGTTTTTTATTTTCGGTGCGGACAATGACGAAGATTCAGATAAAAAAATTGACGAAACTAAAAAGGCGTTCAATTTAAAAAGTTTTATTCAAAAATTGACGGTCAATTTAAATAAAAAAGAAGAAAAAACCAAAGAAAAGGAAGAATCCATATGATAGTAAAACCGTTTAATGATGCGGAAACTCTGCGTCAACAGCGAAACCTCACAACTTCTCAGAAACGAAATAATCACCAAACAAAAGAAGGTGTTATAGTTAACAATTTTGTCAAAGATATTGAAAATACAAATCTTAATTCAACAAAAGATACATTTATAATATCAGACGAAGTTGATTTACCTGATAAACTTTATCAAGACAAAAGAATGCCCGATAAAAAATTACTTCCTTTAAGCGCAATTAGTCTGTCTGTTATGGGTGCAATTACGGTTTTGACAGCATTTGTCAACAGAAGTGCAAAGGTAGCTAAAGAAACAGCCAAAGAAAAATGGCTTCCTGCTGTAACAAGAAATGTAAATTTAAGCAAGGAAACCTCACAAGTAATTTACCAAATGGTTCAAAGCCCGAACAAAAGAACTTTTATTGCAGGGGCAGGCGTTTTGGCACTATCTGCAATGGCATTTATGGGAAAAACATTTTTTGACGGATACAAAGATATTTGGGTTAAAAGGAAAGAATCAGATATTCAAAAAAGCCTTCAGGAAGATTTGATTGATACGGAAACACAATCTTTTTCAGGGAAAATGCAGATTATTCGTTCCATGTTATCAAAATATACAAACGATTTTGAAAAATATTTAACTAATGACGATTCGGATGGAATTTTACAAAATTTCGGCTCAAAAAGGTTTGCAAAATTTCCGTTTACGTCTAATAAAAAAGAAAAACAAAATAAAAAATTCTCACAATTAGGAAATATATTACTCGGAATCGGAACTGCGATGGGAATAACGGCATTAGGCTATTTATCTTTAAAAAATCTTTCCAAAAGCAAAATAAATCTTCAACAAGGGCTTGATAAAACAAAAGATGCAATAAAACAAATCGTAAAAACTTCCACAAACAAAACCATTGAAATTGATAAAAATAATTTGGAACATCTGTTTTTGTCCGTTGAAGAATCTCAAGATTTTATAGAAGAACAAATCAGCAAATTGAATTGGTCTGATGCCGTTCAAAAAGAAAAATTTTTAGAAAAAATTCTGACTAAATTGAAAACATCCACAACAAAAGTTAACCCGAATATAGGCGGTGACGGAACTCCAAAACCTGCGTTCAATTCATTTGTAGATGATTACAGAGCATTTTTCTACAACTGGCTTTTAGATACTTCCAATCCGCAATTTAAGCAGCTATTTTTGGGTATAACAGGAGTTACTGCATTTAGTTACGGCGGTAAACTCGCAGCAGAAGCAATAAAAGAAGTTCAAGTCAAAAAAATTAACGCACAGACAGAATTGGATCTGCAAAAAAGACTTGTTTCAACAGAATTAAGGAATTTTAAGTCCAAAAAAGATTCTGCAATCAATCCGCTTGTTGAAGAATTTTACAAGCAAGTTGAATCCGGCAAAAAAACAAAAGAAGAATTAAAAACCATGGCGGAAAATATTCTATTTGAAATAAAAAACGGCCCGCCGTTTGTGTATTCTTAGAAATTATAAATAATTGGACATAAGTATATGATAGGAAAAATTCAAAATCTAAACAATATCAACGCACAAAATGTAAACATTCAGAATCGCAATCAAAAATTATATATATGCAATTCTTGTAAATTACCGTCAAATGGTCAAAATTATTGCACTTTTGACCAAAATGAAGTTGATTATTTTGTAAAACAAGGGCAAAAATCACTGCCATATTTATCCGATATTTTAGCTCATTCAAATAACGAGGCTCAGGTTACTCAAACCCTTTACACTCTTGACAGAATGATAGATAACGGGATAAAAGGCGTTGATAAAATTTATCCGATATTAGCAAGATTTAACAATACAAATTCGCCGAATATTCAAACATTTCTGGCGGGAATATACCGTAAAACTCAAGTGCCCGACGCTTTTGGACCGCTAATAAAAATGCTTATAAGAAACTCGCTAAAACCTCAAACAAAAAACCAAACCCCGACACCATTTGATCCAAATGAAGAAATCGGCGGTGCTATTTTAAGTTATATACAAAAAGCAGCGGTTGCAGGTTCTTTTTCTGCCCATAATTAATACTTGTTTGACAATTTCATTGCTTTATACATTTCAAAAAGACTCAAAGCAAAAAATACTCCAAACACCGCCAAATAAGCGTGATTTCCATAAATCAACACTCCGTCAACATTTTCTGACGGGAAAAGATTTAATATAAATCCTGTAACAGAACCCAAAATTCCCACCATCATAAAAAAGCAAAAATTCATTATACTAACAGCCGTACTCGAAATCAGCTTTCTGTTTGTTAAATGCAAGACCGGAACAAGCAATGAAGTTAAACTTGCATTGGCTGCCAAAATACAAAATATTACAGCAATCAATCCGGTTTTTATATTTAGCGCAAGACAAATACATATTGTAAAAAGGCTCATGGCAGTTATTACAGATGCATTTTTCAAAAATATTACTCTGTGATTGTGGCAGATTTTGCATAATGTTGCGTTAATTATATTAAACAACGCGGCAATTATAGCCATAATTGATAAAACAACAGCGGCCTTGTGGGATGAATACAAGCAAAAATCCTGCAAAAATTTCTTACCGATTATAGCTTGAATTACGTATGAAATCCCAAAATTACAGCAAGCAAAACTAAACAAATTTCTGTTATGTTTTTTATGTAAAACAAGTCTAAAAGGTAATGTTCTTAAAACAACCTCTTTATTTATCGGAGGGAATTTAAGTTTGGAGGATAAAAGCGCAAACGAAAAAATTCCGACAGTTAAAATTACCCCAATACCTAATAAAATTTCTCTCCAGCCAAAATGTTTCATTAGCATAATAAACGGCGCATTTGCTGCAATTGCACCGGTATAACCAATACAAAGCATTACAGAAATTGCGATTCCGTAGTTTTTATCAGAAAAAATTTCTTTCAGAATTTTTAACAAACTCAAATAAAACATACTTCCGCCAAATCCCAAAAGTGCTCGCGAAAAATACATTATCCAAAGATTAGAACTTATCGGAAATAGAAATGTTCCTAAAGTAAAAACAACCGCTCCGACAAGCATTATTCTAAATCCGCCGAATCTGTCTACAATCACACCGTTTATTAACTGAGTAAGCGCATATACATACATAAATATAGCGCCAAACGCAGTAATATGAGATGCCGTTACATTCAATTCTCCTTGTAATATGTCAAAAATCGCCCCCGGAACAGCTATTCTTTGAAAATTAGCAAAGAAATAAAACATTGTTCCGATTAAAAGCAGGGTAAATAATATGATTTTTTTATTATCTTTCATTTTTGAAATTTTCCAAAACTATTTTACTCGGAATTTTACGTTAGCAACTGAGGTGATTTTTTTCTCAATAGAGGATGTATCATTAATTCCGTAATCAGAAACTTCTGTTGAATCAACCGGAGTAATTTGGAAAACACCCATTTGAACAGATTTTATCTTACCAACTTTGTTATGAGTTGCTTTTAACATAGCCGATGCTCTTTGATGAGCGTCTTTTGTCGCTTTTTCAAGCATTTCAACTTTTAAATCAGATAATTTTGAATAAAAATAAGACGGCGCAGATACACTCAAATCAACATCCTGTGAATTCAATTCTATAATATCTGATGATACTTTTTTAATTTTTTCAACATCTTTAGATGTAACAGTAATATATTTTGTTGCGTTAAATCCAATAATTTTATTTGTTGAATTTCCGTTATAATTTAATTCGTAAACATCGTAACCTGAGGGATTTTTAACATCAATATCTTTTTTATCAAATCCTTGTTTTTCAAGATAAGAAACAACAATCGGTGTTTGTCTGTTTAAATCGCCATAAGATAATGCTTTATTGGCTTTTCTGGAACTCAAAGTAATTTCAAACATTCCGCTGTCAGAAGTTACGTTTTGAGAATAAGATCCCGTAACTGAAATAGTATCGTTAGACATTGAATTTGTAACCATTCCGACTGCAATAATTCCGCCTAAAGCCAATACCAATCCCAAAATTAATATCTGAAATTTTTCAATTTTTTCTAACATAATTTTCTCCCTTTTGCTAATCTACACAAATAAATATAAAACTTCATTATTAAAAATCAAGGTTGGTTTTTGTATACCATGCGCCACGGGTTTTGCCATGCTTAATAAGGTAATTATTTTCTACCAAGTTCGATAAATGCTTTTTGATTGTATTTATATTCGTTCCTGTTAATTCAGATAGTTCAGAAATTGTTGCCCTGTCTTTTGTTTCAAAAACCTCCATAATTTTTGCTGAAATTTCCGGCAAATCTAAATTGGATTTAACGGAAGTACCAGCATGTTCAATTTTATATTCAAGTCTGATTTTTTGCTTTTGCAACGTTTTTAGGAAAAACATCAGCCAAGGCTCATAATCAGGATCTTTATTTAAAGTTGTTTGAGTTTGTCTCAGAGCTCTGTAATATCCTTCTTTGTTGTCCTCTATTATTGATTCTGTTGAACTATATGGAACGTAAACATAGCCTGATTTTAGCAGCAAAAGGTTTGTTAAGGCTCTGGATAATCTGCCGTTTCCGTCTTGAAACGGGTGGATTGCAAGAAAATTAACAACAAAAATTCCGATAACAATTAACGGATGATAATATTTATCAGTTAAATTTTTATTTGTCCAATCAACAAGTTCTTGCATTTTCATTGGTGTTTCGAAAGGGGTCGCTGTTTCAAAAACGACACCAATTTCTTTACCCTTACTATCATACGCAGCAACGGCATTAGAAACCTTTTTATACTCACCTTTATGTTTTTCATCCTTTGAAGAATATTCAAGCAAAATCTTATGCAATTGTTTTATATAATTTTCTGATAGCGGAATGACTTCCCAGTCTTCAAAAATTGTATCAGCAAGTTTAGCATATCCGGCAACTTCTTCTTCATCACGATTTGCAAAAGATTGTTTTTTTATTCTTGATAACAATTCTTCAACTTGTTTATCAGAAAGCTTGTTCCCTTCAATACGATTCGAAGAACCAACACTTTCAATAGTTGCAACTTTTTTTAATGCTCTCAATTTTTCAGGAGCCACCTTGCCTAATAATTTCCAAGAACCTTTAAATTCATCAATTTCAGAAATTATAGAAAGCATTTGATTATTTATTTTTATTTCGGTATTTTCTAACATATTACACCTAATTAGACCTAATTAAACCTAATATGACCTAATTATAACTAATTTTGGAGAATTGTCAATATCTACATAAAAACAAGGCGCCGGAAAAAGAAAGTTAACCGGCGCCTAAAATGTAAAGCGTATCAAGTGATTTGGTCACTTGAAGTATTTAAGTTTTTGGTGAATAGTGAGT
>CAMNNA010000061.1 GCA_946545285.1 uncultured cyanobacterium
TCTCAAATAATTTGTTCTGAATTACATCTGCCATTGATGTAATTATAGTATAAAAACAAATATCTATGTTTTTTACTTTACAAAAAATCTAATTACAAAAATTCTGCCAAAATCGTATTACTTACCAAAAAACCCTTTGAGCTAAGAGCATATCCTTTATCAGTTTTAATCATATGACCTGTTTTTAGGTATTTATTTAATACCGAATCATATTTGCCCTCAAAATCAATTCCGAATTTTAAATTGATCTGTTTAATATCAATTCCTGAACTTATCCTGAATCCTAAAAATATTTCTTCTTCCAGTTGTTCATTTTTAGTAACAAGTTTTGATTCATTGTGTTGTGTCGGGTTTTGAATATAGGATTTTAAGGTAAGTTTATTTCCGTAACGAACTCCGTTTGTATATCCGTGAGCTGAAACCCCAAATCCGTAATATTCTTGGTTTTTCCAATAATTTAAGTTATGGCGGGAATTAAAATTCGGCAAAGAAAAATTGCTGATTTCATAATGTTCAAAACCGTTTTGTTTCAAAAAATTAACCCCTTCTAAATACATATCCGCCTGAAGTTCGTCATTTGGAAATTTTGATAAATCTTTGCCGTAAAAATAACATCCCGATTCAATTGTTAATCCATAAAAAGAAATATGTTCTACACCCAGATCAACAGCTTTTTTTAAATCTTGTATAAACATATCAACTGTTTGATTCGGTAAACCGTAAATGAAATCTAAATTTATGTTTTTAAATCCTGCAGATTTTGCCCCCTCAACAGCCTTTATGATTTGAGAACTATCATGCCGGCGGTTTATATATTTTAAAATATCATTATTAAATGTCTGCGCACCAAAACTTAATCTGTTAATCCCCAAATCATACAAACTTCTCAAATAACCCCATCCGCCATTTGATTCGGTACTTTCCGGATTTAGTTCCGTTGTAATTTCGCAATTTGAAGAATATTTAAAATGCCTTAAAATATTTTCAAACTCGGATATTTCTAACAATGACGGTGTTCCTCCGCCAATATATAACGTATTTAAAGGTTCATTGTTATAAAAATAATTAATTTCTGTTTCTAATGCTTTTAAATATTCTTTTTTTAGTTCTAACTCAGGGAAAGAAATAAAAGAACAATAGTAACATTTCGATTTACAAAACGGAATATGAATATATGCACTTTTAACCATTAATATAATTTTCCCCTATTTACCTCTATTTACCTCTGTTTAGCCCTATTTAGCCCTATTTACCCCTTCTAAAACCTTTATCCTGCGAAACAAATCTGCCTATAGCTTTAATTTTGCCTTCAATACAACCCCTGCATTGATTAGGATTTTCGTTAATACAAATTTTGTTCGGATAAATTTCGTATTTAGCGCGATATTCGGTTGTGGTAACATTAGGCATCACAACGTTTGCACCCGATTGAAGCGCTAAAATTCTGCCGTTTGGATTAAGTGTTTCCATAGCAGTTGTTGCAGGAATATTTATATCAGACAATTCTAATCTGACAAGCGCCATTACTTTTCTTGCCAAATCAAAATTTCCGCCAAATTCATCTCTAAGAGGTGTATCAGGATGAGGAATAAACGGACCGACACCTACCATATCAGCATCTAATTCTTTAAAAAATAAAATATCATCTGCCAGAGATTCAATCGTTTGATCGGGCAAACCGACTAAACATCCAGTTCCTGTTTCATACCCGAGTTTTTTTAAATCTTTTAAACACCTGATCCTGTTTTCATAATCCATATGCGGGTGCATTTTTTTATACAAATTTTTATCTGTTGTTTCTATTCTTATCAAATATCTGTCAGCACCTGAATCTTTAAATGCTTTATAATCATCATAACTTCTTTCGCCAATACTTAAAGTTAACGCCACATCAAGTTCTTTTATTTTTTCAATAATTTCACAGATTTTTTTTCTGTCAAAATACTCATCTTCACCAGACTGTAAAACTATTGTTTTATATCCTAAATTAACAGCATTTTTTGCATATTCTAAAATTTCATCAACTAAAATTCTGTATCTTTGAATATTTTTATTTGGCGCACGGAGTCCGCAATATTTACATTCTCTTTTACAAATATTGGAAAATTCAATCAATCCTCTTAAATGAACACCATCACCGACATTTTCTTTTCTTATTTTATCGGCAAAATTAAAGAGCCATTCGTTTTTTTCGGAATCTTTTAATATTTCAATAATTTCTTTGCGCGTAAACATTTCCAACAAGATATTAACATAAATATTTTTGTGATATGCTTAAAGAAAAAGGATTATAAAATGATTGATAAATATTACTTAACTACAGCAATTGATTATGTAAACGGCGCACCTCATATAGGTCACGCTTATGAAAAGATTTTGACAGATATTATTGCACGTCATTACAGTTTGAGAACTGATAATATGTTCTTTTTAACAGGAACAGACGAACACGGGATTAAAATTCAAAAAACCGCAGCTTCAAGCGGAAAAACACCAAAACAGCTTTGTGATGAAAATTCTCAAAAATTTAAAGATGCGTGGAAGGCATTGGATGTAAATTACAACAGATTTATAAGAACAACAGATCAAGATCACGAAAAAATTGTTCAAAAAATCTTTCAAAAATTGAAAGATAAAGGCGACATTTATAAACACGAATACGAAGGCTGGTACTGCCAAGGCTGTGAATGTTTTTTAAATCCTAAAGATTTAACCGAAGACGGACTTTGCCCCGATCATTTAAAAAAACCTGATATTGTTAAAGAAGAAAATTATTTCTTTAAATTAACAGCTTACAAAGACAGAATTATTGAACATATTAAAACGCATCCTGATTTTATAGTTCCGTCATTTAGAGCAAATGAAGTACTAAATCAATTGGAAGACATCCAAGATATTTCGGTTTCCCGCTCAAAAGAAAATGTCGGTTGGGGAATTGATATCTTAGATGATCCGGAACAGTCAATATATGTTTGGATAGATGCTTTATCAAATTATATAACTGCAATAGGCTACGATCCTGATAATTCAACCGAACAATTTAAAAATCTATGGCCTTGTGATGTACACGTTATCGGAAAAGATATCTTGAAATTCCACAGTATTTATTGGCCTGCAATACTTATGGCGCTTGATTTACCACTGCCAAAACACATATTTGCCCACGGCTGGATTACAATTGATGAAACAAAAATGTCAAAATCGTTAGGAAATGTTGTTTCTCCGACATCAGTTTTAGAAACTTTTGAACTTCCAAATGCGGATGCGTTCAGATATTATATGGCAACATCAGCCCCTTGCGGACGTGACGGAAATTATTCCGATCAGGACTTTAAAGAAAAAGTCAATGCTCACTTGGCAAACAGCATGGGAAATCTATTGAACCGATCTTTGTCAATGCTTGTAAAATATTTTGACGGTGAAGTGAAATCAGAATTTATTGAAAATCGTTCCGCTGAGGCGCAAAGTCTTTTAAGAACAGCATTAGGCAAAATCAAAACAGTTGAAAATCATTTTAATCATTTTGAAATACAAGAAGCAGCACAAGAAATTATTTCAATAGTTGATGATACAAATAAATTCGTAACTGATAACGCTCCTTGGACACTGGCAAAAGAAGAAAAAATGACAGAATGCGGAGCCGTATTGGTTACAGTTTTAGAAATTATGTGTATAGTTTCTTCTTTGATTTATCCTTATTGCCCAAATATTGCCTCAGATATGGCTTCTCAACTAAAATACAATATTAATACAAAATATGATGATATCAAAACAGACAATATTAAAACCGGCAAATTAATATCAAAAGAAGAAATCCACCCTGTATTTTTGAGAGTGGATTCCGAACTTGCAGATAAATCTAAACCGGTTAAAGTTTAAAATGAAAACAGATTTATTTCTTACTGAATTCACCTGTAAAAAAGTTCTGCGTATATTTATTTCTTAAATCACGAACTGTCGTTCCGTCAGTATAAATTTGTTTATCTCCAATTAAGACATCTTTGCGCAACGTACTGGCCAAACCAGCTCCGACAATACTTCCTACAGGACCTCCGGTTAGAAATCCTAATGCCCATCCCACAAGAGCATCTGTACAAGCAGATTTACGTAAAATCTTTTTTTCATAATCTTCATTACGAAAGTCAGTTGGTTTTAATGAATTTACATTATAAGAATTAACAGTTGTAAATCCTCCAACAAATAAGGAACCAACGAAATTTGCTTTGTATGCCGGAGATTCTTTTTTAAACGCTTTAATTTCCTTATTTACACGCTTTAAAGTTTTTAAATTTTTTAAAATAGGTTTTGCCTTTAGCAATTTTCTTAAAATACTAATTCTAGACATTTTTAAATTCCCTTTCCAATGAATAGAGAGTGGTTTGTTATAGGTTTTGGGGTAAATGTATTTATACCCTCGCCCATGCACATAAGTTAGTGCTATTTTTGATGAAAATTAATTTACTTGATTTGAAATATTAATTTTTTGTTTATTTTTCCGAGAAGCAAAAAAAACAGTGTTATAACATGTATAGATAGAAAAGCAGGAATTAAGAATCCACCATAAAAAAACTTATCCTACTTATCCTACCTATCAAACTTATCGAACATAACAAAAAGGAGAATAAAATTATGGCAAAAACAATTGGTATTGACTTAGGAACAACAAACTCGGTTGTTGCAGTTATGGAAGGCGGTAAACCTACCGTTATAGCTAACGCAGAAGGTTCTCGTACAACTCCTTCTATCGTTGGTTTTTCAAAAACAGGGGAAAGATTAGTAGGGCAATTAGCAAAACGTCAGGCTATTGTTAACCCTGATAAAACTATTGCTTCAATCAAACGTCATATGGGTGAAAATTATAAAGTTACTATTGACGGTAAAGATTATACTCCGCAAGAAATTTCATCTATGATTTTAAGAAAACTTGCAGATGATGCTTCATCTTATTTAGGTGAAAAAGTTACATCAGCTGTAATTACTGTTCCTGCTTATTTTAATGACGCTCAACGTCAAGCAACTAAAGATGCAGGTAAAATCGCAGGGTTAGATGTTCTTCGTATCGTAAACGAACCGACTGCAGCTGCTTTGGCTTACGGTTTAGAAAAAGATAAAGCTGAAAAAGTTTTGGTATTTGACTTAGGCGGTGGTACATTCGATGTTTCAGTTCTTGAAATTGGTGATGGTGTTCACGAAGTATTATCAACTTCAGGTGATACTCATTTAGGTGGTGACGATTTTGACCAAAAAGTTATGGATTGGATTTGCGAAGAATTCAAAAAACAAGAAGGTATTGATTTGACTTCTGACAGACAAGCTATGCAGCGTGTTAAAGAAGCCGCTGAAAAAGCTAAATGCGAATTATCATCAGTTTTTGAAACAAATATTAACTTACCGTTCATTACTGCTGACGCTAACGGTCCTAAACACTTGGATTTGAACTTGACAAGAGCAAAATTTGAAGAATTATCTTATGACTTGTTAGAAAGATGTAAAAAACCTGTTGAACAAGCTATTCAAGATGCAGGAATTTCTAAATCAGATATTAACGAAGTTGTATTAGTCGGTGGTTCTTCAAGAATTCCGGCAGTTCAAAAATTGGTTAAAGACTATACAGGAAAAGAACCTAACCAATCTGTTAACCCTGATGAAGTTGTTGCAGTCGGTGCGGCTGTTCAAGCAGGGGTATTAGCAGGTGAAGTTAAAGATATCGTATTATTGGATGTTACTCCGTTAACATTGGGTATTGAAACATTAGGCGGAGTTATGACTCCGTTAGTTCCGAGAAACACCACAATCCCTGTTTCAAAATCTCAAGTATTTTCAACTGCTGAAAATAACCAAACAGCCGTTGATATTCAAGTTCTTCAAGGTGAAAGACCAATGGCAAGAGATAACAAATCATTAGGTATGTTCAGACTTGAAGGTATCGCGCCTGCTATGAGAGGCATTCCTCAAATCGAAGTTACTTTTGATATTGATGCCAACGGTATTGTAAATGTTAGTGCCAAAGATAAAGCAACTAATAAAGAACAAAAAATAACAATTACAAATTCTTCTAATTTATCAGAACAAGATATTGACAGAATGGTCAAAGAAGCTGAAGCTAACGCGGCTGATGATAAAAAGAAAAAAGAAGAAGCGGAAGTTAAAAATAATGCATCAAGCTTGGTTGGTTCAGCAGAACGTGTTATGAAAGATTTTGAAGGCAAAATTGACAGTGCTGATAAATCTAAATTGGAAGAACAAAAAACTGCCTTAGAAAACGCTTTAAAAGAAAATAAATCAACTGATGAATTAAAGAAATTATCAGATGAATTACAACAAACAATGTTTGCTATTTCTCAAAAAGCCTATGAAGCAGTTCAAAAAGAAGGTGCAACAGCGCAATCTGATAATGCGCAAACTGATTCAAGCTCAAATTCTTCATCTTCAAATAATGATGATGATGTTATTGATGCTGAATATACAAAAGAATAATCTTTTCATCATAACTCCAATAAATGAAGGCGGGATTTTGCGACAATCCCGTCTTTTATTTTGTTAAAAAAAATATTTTTAGTCTTATATTTATTTTATGTAAATAAAAATTTACACATAAACTCTTGAAATATAATATTTTCAGTAATGTTAAATTTGTTTACATATTAGATATTGGCGCTAATCCGCACAACAAGGCTTTTACAGACTTTCGCAATAGTTTTTTAAGCTTTTTTAACAAAATAATTGTAAAACTTTTTTTATTTTTGAAAGCCTTGCTAAATCTTAATTTCAGCTATTTTAAAAAAATAAATGTAAAAACTTTGGCATGCAGATAAATATTATTTATCCAAAATAGAAAAATTAGACTATTATAAATATACAAACTTTTGGTGAGATTAAAGAATTTTTGGGATAGACATAAAAGATTCATTTATCCATCCTTTGAACGATTACAATAGTCGTGGAAGTTAGTTAAAATGTTAATAGCAAAGAGAGTGTTTTTGGAGGTAGTTTAGATGCTGGAACATGGTTATATACAAATTTATACAGGGGACGGGAAAGGGAAAACCACTGCATCTTTAGGTTTGGCATTACGCGCATTAGGTCATGGCTGGAAAGTTCTTGTTATCCAGTTTACAAAAGGCGACGGGGCTACAACTTATGGCGAAATGCTGTCTTCATCACAATTTTTGCCGAATTTGAAGGTTGTTCAGTTCGGAATGGACAGAGTTTGTTATTCACATAATGTTTGTTTGGATGATTATAAAGAAGCAAAAAAAGGCTGGGAATTTGCCAAAAATGCTATAAATTCCGGTGAATATCAGCTTATTATTTTGGACGAAATAAACATCTGTACATCTATGAATATGATTAAAGTTAGTGAAGTTAAAGATGTACTTTTACATAAACCTGAAAATCTTGAAATAGTTTTAACCGGACGCTATGCGCATCCTGAATTGATTGCTTTGGCTCATTTGGTTACTGAAATGAAACCTATCAAACATTACTTTGATATGGGCGTTATGGCAAGACAAGGAATTGAATACTAAAAAGTTTTTTTAGTTTTTTTTTGTAAAATATATCATATTTGTGATATGTTTATTTTGCACAACACAAAAATTATGAGGAAAAGATTATGCAAGCTCGCAGAGCATCAAGAGAATTATCGTTTATACTATTTTCACAATTTGATAAGAATATAAAAAAATATACTGATGATAATATAGAAGATATTATTGTAAAATCAGTCAGAATTTTGCTAGGCAGTGCAACGGATGAATTAAAAGTTTCGTTAGGTGCATTGATTGATATGAAAAATAAAATTGAAGATTATGAAGCAGAGCATGAAATTAATCTTAACAGACCAATGGGAAGTGCAAATGTTCCTGTACCGATGGCATTAACATCTGATGTTTCAGGAAGAATTAATGAAATGATTGATGTTGCGGATAAGGCATTGTTGGCCTTAGAAATTGCGGAGTTTACAACTCTTGATTCTCAAAAGGAAGTTAAAGATTATGCATTGAAAATTGCGAAAGCTTATCAAAAAAATTCTAAAGAAATTGATGAAATTATTAAAAAATATGCTATCGGATGGGATTTTGACAGATTGGTCAAAATGGATAAAGATATTTTGCGAATTGCGATATCAGAATTATTATTTATCAAAGAAGCACCGATGAAAGTTGTTGTTGACGAGGCTGTTGAATTAGCTAAAAAATATTCTACAGAAGATAGCGCATCTTTTATCAACGGAATTTTGGCAAAAGTAATTGTTGATAACGGTTTGAAATAGGAGAGTTTTATAATGCCTGAAATATCTGTAATAATTCCTTGTTTAAATGAACAAGACAATATAAAAATTTGTATTGAAAAATGTAAAGCTTCATTTGAAAAATTAGGAGTTGAAGGTGAAGTTATAATTTCAGATAACGGGTCGAGTGATAAAACTGTAGAAATTGCTTTGCAAAACGGGGCAAATGTTGTTCATTGCAAAGAAAAAGGATACGGAAACGCATTAAGATTCGGGTTTAAATTTGCGCAAGGGAATTATGTAATAATGGGGGACGGTGATAACAGTTATGATTTTTTGCAAATCCCTGATCTTTATAAAAAAATAAAAGAAGATGATTCTGACATGGTTACCGGTTCCAGATTACGCGGGGAAATTGAAGACGGTGCAATGCCTTTTTTAAACAGGTATTTGGGAACTCCTGTTTTGACTTTTATTTTAAATTTGCTATATAAAACTTGCGTTTCTGATTCTCAGTGCGGAATGAGAATTATGAAAAAATCTGCACTTGATAAAATAAATTTAAAATCGGAAGGAATGGAATTTGCATCAGAATTATTTGTAATTTTTGCAAATAACGGATTTAAAATAACTGAAATTCCGATAAGATATCTAAAAACTACGCAAAAATCCAAACTTTGCCCGCTAAGAGACGGCATAAGGCATTTAGTTTATTTATTTTCCAATTTACAAAGCCGATAACCTGTTTCGTAATTAGTAATAATAATTTTGCAGTTATTTAATTCTGTTATTTTGTTGTTTGGCAAATAATAATTTATTGATTTTATCAAGTCTTTGTAACCTTTTTTATTTGGATCCATTTTTGGCATTATCGCGTAAGTATTATTAAAATCTAATTCGGAAGTAACTTTTTTAGTATATTTTTCAGACAAAATTCTTTTTCCGTTTTCCATAAGGCGCGGGTTGTCAGCGTAAACATATTTTGCTTTCGGATTTTGAAATACCGCAATAAATGCTGAACCTGATTTGACAAATACGGTCGCATTATCAGGAATTTTAGCATCCGATACAAACATCAACTTATGACAGCAGTTGTAGATTTTTATTCTTGTATTCATATTCGGATAAATCGTTGTAGAAAAAAGAAATATACTGTAAATTAATAAAAGCGGGGTTAAAATTTTTGAATTTGAAGTAAACTTTTCGCATACGAATATAAAAAAAGAAAAAATCATAATACCTGATATCGCAAAAATAGGCATTATATATCTTACATTTGCAAAAAGATTTAACCAAACGATATAACATGCTCCAAACATTCTATACATAGACAGAATCGGTTGAATAGATTCTTCCATAAATTTTTCACGCCAGTTTTTAAATA
>CAMNNA010000062.1 GCA_946545285.1 uncultured cyanobacterium
TACCCCTTTTATAACATAATGTAAATTTTTTTGCCCATAATCGGTAAATAATATAAAATATTTTTGTAATTAAATTAATAGGAGATTTGAGTATGAAAAAAATATTGCTAACTGCTTTGGGTGTAACCCTGATTTCTGCGATGAATGTTAATGCGGAAAATGTTAAATTTACTCCGCTAAATTTTGATGACAGTAATTCTATTTCAGCACCGAAACCTGCTACTACAACATCTAAAACTGTTGCCGGTCTTGAAGCAAAAGGTACTGATTTGTTAGATCCTTCTCAGGTTGCCGGCGGAACAAAAATGCAAAACGCTATTTTGCAGCTTGATAATGCTCAGGTTGAAGTTCGCAACAAGCTTTTGAATTACAGAACTAATTATACTGAAATTGATACAAGATACAAAGCAGTTAAACAAGAAAGAAAACTTGCTAAAAAGCAAATTAAACTCGCTGAAAGAAAAATAAAAAATCTTGAAAAAGCAAAAAATAAAATCAAGAAAAATTTCCAGCGTAATGCAAATATTTAATTAAAATTTCTTTGATTGCGATTTGGAGTAATGCGTTTCATATACTGCATTACTCCTTTTTACTTTGCTCATGTTAAGTTTTATTTACATAAATATATAAAATATAGCAATTTTATATATCAAAAACACTTTATATACATGTAAACACGAGGGTTACTTAAAGTAAAAAATACTTTAAGCACACACTTCACACTTCACTATTACACGGAATGAAAAGAAATTTTCACATTCCAAAGGGTCTTTTTTAAGACTCTTTTTTTTATTGAATTTGACTGGCTCTGCAAAAATACGGATTATTTTGGTATTTTGCCCATTCAATATAAGCTTTATTACCTTTAATTATTGTTGTGCCGGATTTTGTAAATTTTGATTGGCCGGTTTTTGGATCTTTTTCTTCTGTAAATAAATCCAAACTGTATCGTTCAGCTTGTTTGGAACGATTTTTCATTGCCTCATATAAGTTATCAACTTCCATTTCCGTAAAATTGCAATCAATTTGATATTTATTTGTCGGAGAGGAAAAAGTTGATTGATATTTGCAAAATCCGTTTATCCAGCCTTTTATGACCCTTTTTTCAGTAAATGTTTGTCCTTGATAATTAGAAGTTACTGTTTCTTCATATGAATCACAGTCTTTGAAGTTTTTAATAAATTTTCTTGAAAACTTTGTATATTCCGATGCGTACGCGCATAGCCCAAATATTACAGATAATACAACCGATGTAATCAAAACTTTTTTCATGAAAAAACCTCCCTGCTTATTCTTGACAATATTATATCAAAAATTCGCGTTTAGTAAACATTTTTATAAACTTTAAAAATCTCATTTTTTTGGATGATTTCATTTCAAATATAAATCATTATTATAATCCTATACTCCTTAGAAAACTAAGATACACATATCCCTAATCAACAGCTATGCACCTAAAAAAGTACATAGCTTTTTTTTATTATTAAAACTATACATCCGCAACTTCAGGTAAATCAATACTTTTTAATCTTTGTTCTATTCTTCGATACCATTTCAAATGTTGCTTGAATAAAATCTCATAATTGTCCATATCGCCGGTCGAAATAAGTTTAAATTGTTCATCACAAGTTTCTGTTAATGCGTTTTCAAGATTATGAGTTAATTCTTTTCTGTCAATGTTTTGGTCTGTTAATTCGGTTCTTTGCCCGAATCTTACAATTACTTCCGGTCTGTTATCTCTTAAAAAACAATAATCAACTGCAATTGGAATTAAATTTACTTTACCGTATCTTTTTACGGCATTTTGCGCAATATAAGCAAGACCTGTTTGAAATTTAAACGGCCTATAATGTGGTGGTCTTATGATACCTTGGGGGAAAATACATAATATATTTCTTAAATCTTTTAATAAATCTACAGAATATTGCAAAGCTTTCATAGCAGATTGCGCGGATTTTTTATTTACGGAATAAGCTCCGCCTCTGCGCAATAGCGGAAATCTGTTTAATTCTTCAACCATCAGACGAATTTCTTTGTGGCAAATTCTGTGAGTGATATTATACATAACAATACCGTCCCACCAATTGCAGTGCGGAGAATACAAAATTGTCGGATATTCTTTATCCCGATTTTTATAATTTTCTACTCCGCTGTATCTGAATGCATAAAATCTGTTTTGGAGCATATTAAAGAAAAATAAACTTGCAATAGTAAGCCAAAACTTGCTGGTTTTCGCCGGTTTAAATTTTTCTTCTTTATTCCTCAATTTAGTAGGAGGAACATCTGAATATAACTTTTTCCCCTCAACACTCATAAACTAATTTTAATCAATAAAATGAAAAATGCAAGTTTAACAATTATTTATACAAAAAGCGCCGTAATATTTACGGCGCTGTAAAATTTTAAGTCCGGTAGTCGTTATTCTTTGGCAAAATTGTGGTTGTGGAAATTCATCATTTTGTCTAATTCCCACTGCCTTTCGCGAATTTGCGAAATTCGTTCTCTGATTTTTGTAAGTTCGGATGTCAATTCTTCAACACTTTTATTTTGCATTGAATACGCGTTTTGAATTGGTGTTTGAACTTGTGGTTCAACATCTTCCTGCCAATTTGGAAGGAAACATCCGGATTGAAAAAGCTTTTGTTCTTCGTTCATAATTACACATCATTCCTAATTAATCAGCTATTCATCTTTATTTGTCATCAATTCGTGGAAAAAGTCTGACAATTTAAAATTACCGTATTTAAATGCGTAAGGTTTTCTTACGTATTCATTGTTTGTAATTTTGTTCAGTGTTTGCATTTCATCTGCGCTTAGTGTGCCGAAATCAAAACTTGTCATTTCAGCATAGTTAATCATTAACTCGTTTTCATCCATAATTCTTTTGTCTGTCATTTTTACTACACTCCTTAAAATTTTTCAGATATTTTTCTTACAAATTTTTTATCGGAATTATTTTTGAAAAACTTTAGTTTAAAAGAAATGTTTGTTACATAAATTAATAATCGTTTTAAAAACCCTTATTTTTACAAAAACATTAAGTATTGTAACAATTACCGCTAAATAGTGTTACTTTCAATGTTAAAAAGGGTATATATCATGTATACAAACCATTTTCTTTTTCTTTATTTTCTCCTACACTAACCTTTACTAACGAGCCGTTATAAGACGGCTATTTTGTTTTTGGGTAAATCAATCAAAAATTTTTGATAAAATTGTAAATTTTTGTGAAAATCCTGAAAAAATAAGTCAAAAAAGTGTGGATAAGTTGTTTTATAACAACGGTGATGTGTGTATGAAAATACCCCGTTGTGAATATATACCGGCCTATAACAGGTTGGTTAAAAAGATTTATAATTATATACCGTCTTGGACCATACAAGGTAAAAAGACGACAAAAAGCTTGCGTTGGATCGGGCAGCACATTTCATCACCTCAAAACCGTTTAATATTAGGTGCAACGGCATTAATGAGTCAGCCTTTTATAGACCTTTATAACAAAAGAGTTGACGAAGAAACAAGGAAAGTGTCAGCAGCACGTACTGTAGCAAAAATTATAGCCGGAACTTTGACCGGATTTACCGTTAGGTATTTGTGCATTTTAGCAGTTGATAAAATGACAAAACCACTTAATACAAAACGGCTTAAAAATCGTAAGTTACAAACGTTTTTTACCCCTAAAAAATTACCGCACAGCATGCTAAAATATAAGCAAGCTTTGGGAACAATCATATCTTTGGCGGTAATGACAGTAACAAATATTTTAATAGATGCACCGTTAACCCAGTATCTTACTAATAAATTTGTTCATAATGAAAAAGAATATGAAAAATTTAAAGAATTTCAAAAGAATTTAATAAAAAATAATCAAATAATGGGAGGTAAAAATGCTTAAGGCTTTATCTTCCCAATTTAACAGAATAAAAAATGTTATATCCCTAAAATACGGTAAAGATCCCGGAAAAATGCTTATTCATACCGGTGTTGCGGGTTGGATAATGTCATCTGCTGCACAAATTATTGGGATAGTTTTCAACGATAAAATTTCAAAAGAGCAAAAATTGTTTATGATTCCGCAAGAAGCAGCGGATGCTACAGTTAATATTGTATCATTTTTACTTGTTACACAGACTTTTAAACATATAGCTTCAGAAGCAATGAGAACAGGTAAATGGATTCCGAAAAACATTAAAGATTTTCTTAAAAAAAGAGGGCAAATAAAAAATCTCGGTACAAAGAATTTTAACGTTTTAAAAAGATTGGAAAAGGCAAAAGTCGGAAGAAGAACTTTAAGTAAATATCAAAATGTTTGTAACGGCATTGATGTTGTTGCAACTACAACCGGATCTGTTATTTCATGTAATCTGATTACGCCTGCTGTTAGAAATGTTTATGCGTCACATAGCCAAAAAGAAATGATTGCAAGAATGGAAAACGGGAAACAAAAAAATAAAAAAACAGATGCTGCTTTTCCTTATTATGTTTCATTGAGTGATTTTAAAAATCATTCTTCATCTTTAAAAATATAGATATAAAAAACCGATCATTATGGTAATTATCATTATTGCAAAAATAATTACCAATTTATAAAAAAAATTTGTTGAATAAATATCTTTATCGTAAATCAGATCTAAAACACTTTTCGAATAATCTTTTTTTAATTCATTTTTTGTTTTGTTATAAGATTGTTTTAAAAGTATTTTATAATTATACATATTATTTAAAGCGCGTTTAACAGCAGGGTTTGCGATTGCAATTTTTCTAATTTTAATATTATCTTTTTGACATAATTCATTATCAATATATTCAGATAATTTTTTTTTGATATCCGGATTAATTGTGTTTTCGCAAACTAAAATTTTATCTGATAAATTTTCTGTATCTTGAAATTCAGATAATACAGATTTTAATTCTTTAAATTTTGACTGACATGAAGGGCAGTTGCATAAATGATATTCGACACAACGTGATAGTTCGGGGCTTAGGGTATTTTCTATATAAAAATTTAATAATGATAATATTTGTTCGCATGTTAAATTATGATTCATAATTTACTCCTTAAATATAATTTTTTAATACATCTTGCAGTTTTATCCTTGCACGCGAAATTCTTGATTTAACGGTGCCGATGCTGGATTTGGTCATGTTCGCAATTTCTTCATAGCTAAGACCTTGAAATTCTCTTAAGATAATTGCAATTTTAAAAGCTTCAGGCAAAGTTCTGATTGCTGATTTAATCATTTTTTCGCATTCTGACGTTATACATTTTTCTATAGGTTTTGAATGTTTATCGGGAATATCAATTTGAAAATTTTTATCATCTTGACTGGTACAAGTAAAATCTACGGATAATACTGAAGGTTTTCTTTTAATTTTTCTGACGGTATCGTAATATGTGTTTGTAATTATGTGGTTAAGCCATCCGCGAAAACATCCCGGATTTTTTAAATCATTGATATGAGATGCAACTTTCACTAATATTTCCTGTGTAATATCGGAAATATTTTCGTTATTATTAAGCATATAACTTAGCGTTGCATAAACATCTTTCTGAATTCTTTTTATTAATTCTTCGAGGGCTTTTAAATCCTTGTTTTGAGAAAGAATTATTAATTCTTGAAGACTTATTTTTTTGTAAGATTGGGGCATTATAACTCCTTACAACATATATTAAAAAAAATCTCCAAATTTTATATCGTAAAAATGGTACAACTTTGTGGATATTCTTTTTTTTGTGAAAGAATAAAAACTTATATCATTTCTCTTAATTTTTTTAATTGATCTCTGATTTGTGCAGCTCGTTCAAAATCAAGAATCTTTGCGGCCTTATGCATGTCTTTTTCAAGCTTTGATATAAGTTTTGGCAAATCTTTTGTACTTACACCCATATCAACCATTTCTTGTGCGACAATATCTTCTAAATTCCTGTAACTTGCAACAAGGGATAACAAATTATTTTCAATAGGTTTTTTAATCGTTTGCGGAATAATGCCGTATTTCAAATTGTATTCCATTTGAATTTTACGTCTTCTTTCTGTTTCTTTAATGGCACTTGCCATAGAATCGGTAATTTTATCTGCGTACATAATAACTTCACCGCAAGAATTTCTTGCTGCACGCCCGATTGTTTGAATCAAGCTTGATTCTGATCTTAAAAACCCTTCTTTATCAGCATCCATAATTGCAACTAAAGAAACTTCCGGAATATCCAAACCTTCTCTTAGTAAATTTACCCCGATTAAAACATCAAATTCTCCGAGTCTTAGATCTCTTAAAATTTCAACCCGTTCTATTGACTTAATTTCACTGTGGAGGTAACGCACTCTAATTCCTTCTTGAAGGAAAAAGTCTGTCAAATCTTCCGCCATACGTTTTGTAAGTGTTGTAATAAGTATTCTTTCATTTTTTTCAACGCGTTTTTTAATTTCGGATTTCAAATCCGGAATTTGTGAATCAATAGGTCTGACGGTAATTTTTGGATCTAACAATCCTGTAGGTCTTAAAATTTGTTCAACTATTTTTGAAGATGTTTTCCTCTCAAACTCTCCCGGTGTGGCAGAAATATAAATTTTTTGCCCGACTTTATCAAAGAATTCTTCATTTTTGAGTGGTCTGTTGTCTTTTGCGCAAGGGAGTCTGAATCCGTAATCAACCAAAACTTTTTTTCTTGCGGCATCCCCATGAGCCATTCCTTTTATTTGAGGCAATGTTACATGGGATTCATCAACTATAACTAAAAAATTATCAGGAAAATAGTCTAATAAAGTGGCGGGTGGAGTTCCCGGCGCACGGCGCTCAATAATTCTTGAATAATTTTCAATCCCTGTGCAATAACCCATTTCTTTCATCATTTCAATATCATAATTTACTCTTTGTTCAAGTCTTTGGGCTTCAATAAGTTTATTTTCGCTGTTCAATTCAACAAGTCTTTGTTGAAGTTCAGATCGAATCATTGAAATTGTTTCTTCTTGGTTTTCATCATCTGAAATGTAGTGAACAGCTGGATAAATTATAACTTTGTTCGGATTATCAATAATTTCACCGGAAACATTATCAATTTTAATAAATTTTTCGATTTCATCCCCAAAAAAATAGATTCTTGTAACGATTTTTTCGTACGGTGCCATAATTTCGACAATATCTCCGCGAACTCTGAATGTTGAATATTTCAATTCTAAATCGTTTCTTTCATATCGAACTTCTACCAAATGTCTTAAAAGTGCATCACGATCAATTATATCGCCTACGTTTAGTTCAATTGTCCCTTTAAAGTAGTTTTCCGGAACTCCTAAGCCGTATATACAACTAACAGACGATACAACAATAACATCATCTCTTTCATAAAGACTTCTTGTAGTGTTATGTCTGAGTCGGTCAATTTCTTCATTAATACTTGATGATTTTTCAATATATGTATCAGTTCTTGGGATGTAGGCTTCCGGTTGATAATAATCATAATAGCTTATAAAATATTCAACTGCGTTATTTGGGAAAAGTTCTTTGAATTCATTATATAATTGTGCTGCAAGCGTTTTATTGTGAGCAATAATTAAAGTCGGACGTTGGACTTTTTGAATTACATTTGCGATAGTAAATGTTTTTCCTGACCCTGTTATACCCAAAAGAGTTTGCGAATCCATTCCTTCATTGAGTCCTTTAACCAATGAGTCTATGGCATTTGGTTGATCTCCGGATGGCTTGTAGTTAGATTCAAGCTGAAAGTCTTTATGTTCCATAAGTATAGTTTATATCAAATTTTATTTAAGAGAAAGTTCTTTTATAATTAAATTATGTAAATATTTCTTCATAAAGTATTAAATTTTAAATTTTGCGGTTTTAGAATATCGGAAAAGAAATTTGAAAGGGCAACTAATGGAAGTATCAGGAATTAATAAAAACTACTGCGCACCGGCTTTTGGAATGGTATCATTGGAAAAAGGCGCAAGTAAGTTTATCAGTAAATTAAGTGAATTTGAACAAAAAAGTTTTACAAAAGCGGTAGAAGAATTATCTGATACAAAATTTTGGGATATGGCAATTGATGAATTCGGTTGTATTGTAAGATCAAAAATGAGCGGAAAAGAATATCGCGGTTTTGTGCCGGAATGCAAGCCGATACTTGGTGAACTTGATATAAGAGCAATTGACAATAAAGATGTTTTAAAAGGATTGGATCACCCAAAACCGAGAACTATTACTTTTTGCTATGATAAAGATATTGAAGCTATGAGAGTTTACAAAGAACTTTCAATCCATAATGACAATATGGATGATGTTGGTGCAGCAGCATTAGTTACAAGAGAACTGGAGAAAAAAGCTGCAAATAAAGAAGGAATGAGTATATTAGCTTAGAGATAGCATTTTCTTTCTTGACCTTCGACACCGGCAAAGAGTTCAACGTATTCTTTTGCAGGGCTTGCATTAATTTTTTCCAATAAGACTTCTTCAATTTGGAAAAAACCTACTTCTGATGTCATTTCAATATCTATTTTAATAGGTTTTCTTTCTCCGTGATGAATTCCTATCCATTTGATGGCATTTGCGCTGTATTTGTGAATATCCCCGACTTTAGGGGTTGTATTTATAGCCAAAGGAATTCTTGCGCGACCCTTAGTCATATCGCATCCGTCTGCAATAAGAAGAATTCCGGCTTCAATTGAATGGATTTTTTGGGTAGACATATGCCCGATAATTGCTTCAGTTGCCATAGAGCGAATTATAACTCTGCGGTGAAGATCATTTGGGAACATATGCATTAAAGTTCTTTCAATAATCGGTTGAGCTAAAAGTGCAGACATTTTTTCATGACTTTGACGACCGATAGCCATACCTAAATCATGCATTAAACCTGCAAGAATAACGGCACACATACTATCTTCAAATGTTCCGATTTCTTCATTTTCCAATGAAGTCTTAATTCCGAAATCGTGTAAAATATTGAGCATCTTAATCGCATTTCCGACAACCTGACGCATATGTACAGGCCCGTGATCGTTAAATCCTAAGCGCCTAATAGAAACATTGTTGGCATATTCTTGCATTTCTTGTAATTCATCATCATCAAAAAGGTAGTTTACAAGTTCCAAACAAACGGGTCTGTTTTTTAGCCTGTTTTGAATCTTAGTTTCTGTCGTTAATTCTTTTACCGATTTCATAAATTCATAAATCCTTTTATATACATTTTAACTCATGTTTGAAAAAAATGGAAGTGTTTAGCACAATATGTAAAAGAATTTGACAAATTACTAATAAAAAAAACTGATGTATCTCATTATGAGGTTTATCGCGGTAATAATGGGGATCATTATTTTGAAGTTTTAAAGGTTGGAGATAAAAGGTATTATACAACAAAGAACACCTCCACTGGGGCGCTCCCAACTACTAGCTGGGTACCCAATGAAGGTGTCAATAATATTATACCAAACAATACAAACTTTTTCAACCCTTTGAAAAAGAATGGTGATTTATTTAGTTTTCCGGCGCCAAAAGATTCAAATTACGCTCAGGCAGGCAGTTTTGGGCAAGCGATTGCAAATAACGTTATGTTACAAGGTAATGTTTACATTAAAATTTGAATCCGGCATATTATTTATAAATA
>CAMNNA010000063.1 GCA_946545285.1 uncultured cyanobacterium
TATAAAGTATTTTTATTTGTAAAAATTGCGTATTGTTAAGAAAGTTAAAGCCGAATTATTTAATTCTGCTTTTTTTATTATTTTCTATTATATCTTGATAGCGCTTGAGCTAGGGTACTGTTTTTTGGATCTGTTACTTCTTTATAAGTATTACTTTTCTTTATTTTGCGGAACTTAATCTCAATCTCAATTTGGTTTATTTCATTCTCAATCATCTTAAGCTGTTCTAAACCTTTTTTGGTGTTCTGTATCATATTCTTTTTGATCTTTAAGTACTTTATTCTATCATTAAGTTCTTCTGTTGTTGCAGCTTTTACATTAGCAATTGGTTTATTCCCTTTTAGCTTTTCTCCTCCTCCGACCCCGCCTCGCATGTTAGCATCAACTCTAAAGTCCATTACCATAATTTTGTACTCCTTTCGTATCTCTTAGTATCACTTGTGATTTTGATACCATTTTTCTTCACGTTTATATAAAAACATTCTGTTCTTTGAAATTGCCTATTTTTTCAATGTTAAATATATATAATATAGATATATATTGCCGTTTCAGGTTTACAAAAATTAATATATTCTGATGTTTCAGATATATTTATTACTCATATCTTAATGCGTCAATCGGATTTAATAGTGAGGCTTTATAGGCAGGGTAATACCCGAAACCTATCCCTATTGCAGCAGAAAATCCTAATGAAAGAAAAATTGAAGATAGAGTTATTGCTATATTCATCCCTGCAAACTTATGCATTAAATGTGCTCCGCCTATTCCGATTATTACTCCGACAATTCCTCCTGCAATTGATAAAATAAAAGATTCTATTAAAAACTGAAATCGAATATCGGATGCTTTTGCTCCAATTGCCATTCTTATTCCGATTTCTTTAGTACGTTCTGTTACGGAAACCAGCATAATATTCATAATTCCAATTCCGCCTACAATTAGTGAAACTCCAGCTATTGCACCTAATAATAATGACATTGTTTTAGTTGTAGATTTTATTGTTTCCTGCATTTCGGCAAGATTTCTGATTTCAAAATCATTATCTTGTTTTGCGCCAATGTGGTGGCGTTTTTTTAGAATTTCTGTGATATCTTCTTGCGTGATGGATATAACTTGATCATTTTGTGCTTTAACAGCAATCATAGAAACAGTCCCCGGAAAATCAGTCCCAAAAACCTTTCTTTGGGCGGTTGTTATAGGAATAAATATTAAATCATCTTGGTCTTGACCCATGCCGCTTGAACCTTTGCTTTTTAAAAGTCCGACAACTTTAAACGGGACATTTCCTATCCTTATTGTTTTTCCAATCGGATCAACATCTCCAAAAAGTTCCCTTGAAACTGTTTGCCCTAAAACGGCAACTTTAGTTCCTGTTTTGTTGTCTTCAGGTAAAAAACCTCTGCCTGATGCGATTTCATAATTTCTTATCATAAAATACGGCATTGTTGTTCCGGCAACTGATGTAGACCAGTTTTGATTTTGATAAGTTACTTGTTTACCTTCTGCGGAATATGGCGCAACTGCCATAACTCCGCGGGCTTTTTGCTCAATTGTTTGGGCATCTTTGAGGGTTAAAGTAGGTTTTGTTCCCATCCCCATTCGCACTCCGCCGGATTTAGCAGATGATGAACGAATCATAAGCAAATTACTACCCATTGATTCCATATCTGAAGCAATTTTTTTACTTGCGCCAGAGCCAACCGCAAGCATTATAATAACTGCACTTACACCGATTATTATCCCTAAGCTTGTTAATATTGAGCGCATTTTGTTTATTTTTAGTGATGTCATTGACATTTTTAATATGGATTTTAAATCAAGCATTGTTTGTTATCCTTTTAGTTATCAAAATTTTTTTAATTTTGCATATGATGCATCCATTGCTTTTTTGCCAAGTTTACCAAAGTCTATTGTATACATTATACTTTCGCCAAGATGCATAACATCTGTAACATGGCCGACTCCCATTTGTTGATGAAATACTCTTTGTCCGACTTCGTAAACTTCTGATATAATTTGCGAGGCTTTTCGTTGTTCATCTTTTTTAATTGCTTCTTGGCGTTGCGCTTCAAGCCGTTCCCGTCTTTCTTGAGCCATTCTTTTAATTTTATTATCTTCAAAAAACGCTGCAATTTTTTCTTCTTCTTTTTTTTTGTTTATGGCAGATTTAATGACAATATTTCTGTTAGGAGTTCTTTTTGAAACAGGTGAAATATGATTATTTTTATAAGAATTTGCATGATTGGATAGCCCTTTGGTCGGAGCTTTAAAATTCGCGCCAAATCCTGTTGAAGGCTTTACGTATCCGTAAGAATCAGATTCTGCAGCGTTTTGTTTAACTTTTGTTACGGCACTTCTAAATGTTGATCCGGATTCGTAAGTATTATTTGATTCTTCGGATTCAATAAGATTTGACGGGATTTCATCTATAAATCTTGATGGATTGTAATACTTGTATTCTCCCCATGTTTGACGGCGTTTTGCGCCTGTTAAATATAATTTTTCCTGCGCTCTTGTTATTCCGACATACATTAGTCGCCTTTCTTCTTCGACTTCGGATTCAACCATAAGTGTTCTTTGGCTTGGAAATATCCCTTCATCCATTCCTGAAATAAACACTATCGGAAATTCCAATCCTTTAGCAGAGTGCAGTGTCATCATTGTCACAAAATCAGATTCTTGTTCCATATTGTCAAGATCTGATACAAGCGCAACTTGTGCCAGAAACTCTCCTAATTCGTTGTCAGGTTCTTCCGCGATAAATTCATCCGCTACGTTAACCAATTCTTGCAAGTTTTTAATATCGTCTTCTATATCAGGATCAGAAACTGCTTTTGTTTGTAATTCCGTCAAATAACCGGTGTTTTCGATTACCAAGGCAACATAATCTTTTAGTGAATAACTGCTTTTAGCCTTTTCAAATCTGTAAATCATATTTACAAAATCTTTAAATTTAGCGCATGCTCTTGAATTGATTGTATCTGTTTCATCACATATTTTTGCTGCTTCAAAAAGACTTATATTTCGAGATGATGCAAAATCTGCTAAATTTTTTACCGAAGTTTCACCAATACCGCGTTTAGGGACGTTAATAATTCTTCTGAAGCTTTGTGAGTCGTCATTATTATAAATTAATTTCAGGTATGCCAAAACGTTTTTAACTTCAGCTCTGTCATAAAATTTTGTGCCGCCGTAAATTTTGTATGGAACTCCCAACGCTATGCATGCTTCTTCTAAGGCTCTGGATTGGTTGTTTGTTCTGTATAAAATAGCAACATTTCCGTAATTATCTTTATAATTGTTTCTTATATTTCTTACGATGTAGTTAGCTTCGTCTGATTCGTCATTTGCAAGGTAATAATTTAATTTTTCACCTTTCCCTTTATTTGAATAAAGAACTTTTTCAACACGTTCATTATTGTTTTCAATAACTGCATTTGCGGCATTTAGGATATATTCTGTTGATCGGTAATTTTGTTCAAGTTTTATTAATTTTGTATTTTTATAGTCATTTTGGAAGTTCATAATGATTGTAAAATCCGCACCGCGCCATGAATAAATTGATTGATCAATATCCCCCACAACGCATAAAGAACGTTCATCCGGAATGACTTTTTCATTGTTTGTATAAAGCATATTTACTAATTGGTATTGAGCCAAATTAGTATCTTGATATTCATCTACCATAATGTGCTGGAATCTGTCGTAATATTTTTTACGTACTTGTTCATTTTGTTCTAACAGTTTCACCGTTAATAATAGCATGTCGTCAAAATCAATCGCATTATTATTATTTAGGGCTTTTTCATATTCTTCATATATTGATGCTATCCTTTGAGATTTAAAATCTCTTGCATGCGTTGAAAAAGTCGTCGCATCCTGCATTTTGTTTTTTGCGTTTGAAATTATTGATTTTACAAGCTTATAAGGATACAGTTTTTCATCTAAATTTAATTTTTTTATCACTCTTGTAATGATTTGTTTTGAATCCGATTCATCGTATATTGTGAAATTCCTATCTAAATTTTTACCCGAAGATGTATTGTATTGATCAATGTTTTCTCTCAATATTCTTCCGCAAATCCCATGGAAAGTCCCTACCCACATAGATTTAACTTTGTCTTCGCCGATAATTTTACCGATACGTTCTTTCATTTCTTTTGCGGCTTTGTTTGTAAATGTTACTGCCAGTATATTATAAGGCTTTACACCCTGTTGAATCATATAGGCTATACGGGTAGTTAAAACTTTTGTTTTTCCTGACCCTGCTCCTGCCAGTATTAACAGCGGTCCTTTTGTTGTTAATACGGCATTTTTTTGTTCGTTATTAAGATTTTCTAATAGATTTTGCATGCCCACTTCCCAAATCAAAAAAAATATGCTATACTTATAGCATATTCAAAAAAAGTATTATTGCAAACAGAAAGTTAAAGGTAAAAAGGTGAAAATTTTATTATCAGATGAAAAAAGTGGTGAAGACGCCCAAAAGTCTATTGTAGTTCCAATTGATGATGAGATGGATGTGGTAAAATCTGGTTCTCCAAATACGGTTGATGAGTTGGCTATGGAGCTTGCAACTATTAAACAATCTGCTAAAAAGATTGCCATTATAGGAAGCCGTAATCTCCCGATTACTCATCAGCAAATGATTGAAACCCTTGCAACAGCACTTGTTATGCAAGGAAATACAATAATTACTTCCGGCGGTTCATCAGGAACCAACGCAGCAGCTATTCGTGGTGCAATGAAGGCTAATCCTGAAAAGTTATGCGTAATTTTGCCTCAAACAATCGGGCAGCAGCCAAGTGATGTTCAAGATCAGTTAATCGGTGTTCCGAATATTATTGAACATTCCGATCGTGCTATGATGACTTTGGCTGATGCATCAAGAGTTTGCAACAGAGAAATTATTGACAAGTGTAATCAATTGATTTGTTTCCTTTCTCATACAAGTAAAACTCTTCATAAGGCGGTTGAATACGCTGAAGAAGGTCATAAAGTTATTACTGTATTTTACTTAGATTAGGTTATTTTATGAGTGATAAATTAAAAAAGTTAACAGGAAAAAATCCGAAAGATTTTGAGCCCGTCGCTTTTTCTCTTGTTAACGATGTTGATGTGGACTTGTTTAAAGAACTTGTTGACAGCGAAGATTATTTATTTGATTTTGTTAAAAATAATGTTGCAAGACGTATTGAAAAAGTTTGCAACAAAGATAATTTTTTGAATTTAATTCCGTTTTTAAAGTACTATTCTCCTAATTTTTGTGATGTAATAATCGGAATTTTGGTTAAATTCGCAGATGAAGATTTAACAGATAACTTGCTTGAATTGTTCGAAAGCGGAACAGATGATGAAAAGGCATATTGCGCCAGGTTTTTTGCTTATATTCAAGATCCTTTAAGTTTTGGCTTTTTGCAGAATTTTGCTCTGTCTGATTCTGAATATTTAATGGAAAATTGTGCCAAAACTTTAAGACAGATTGGTGATCGTGAAATTTATGCAACGGCATTATTAATGTTAAAAAACGGTGATGATTTTGAAAAACTGAAAGCCTCAAAATTTTTATCCTACTACGGCGACGATTCCGTGATATCTGAAATTATTGATTCTGCCAAGAATTCCGGTATGAGTGAAAATATTTGCGCCGAAGCAGTGTATTTAAAGCCTTTATCGCAAATATTTGAAGATGATTTTGATAATGCTTTATACGTATTAAATCAAATTATTAACGGTTTAGGTGAAATTATTTCGTTATCTTGCGTGATTGATTTTGAAATTTATCAGATTTTTGATTATTTGATAAATTGTGAAAAAAATTCAAAAATTAATATCGTTTTATACAATGCAAAAGAAAAATTTAATATATTAACCGAAAATGATGAATACTTGTTTGATGAATCAAAAGAGGTTAAATCTGAAGTTTTTGAAATAAAAAAATTGTTGTCAAGTATAGATATTCCGCCTGAATCTTTTGATAATGAAATTGATGAAGGTTCAGATTTTGTTTTTACAGCACTTGATTTTACTTTTAATCATAATTTGGTAAGGAATTTATTAAAAAGTAAAAATCCAACTGTTATATTTAAAGCGGTAGAAACGCTGAAAAGGTTAAATAATTTAACCGGTAATGATAAGAAACTTGCGATTGAAAATGTTGATAATGAAAATATTAAAAGTATAATTAATGCGATATAGGAGAAGAAAAAGATGTTATATGTAAAAAAAGATAATCAGGATCCGCCAAAAGGTTTCAGACAGGTAGATGTTGATGTTATGATGAAAGAGTTTATTGATATTGACACAAATGAAGATTATATGTTATCTAAAAATGAATGGCTCTACGCTCTTTTGCTTTTATTAAAAGATGATATTTCATCACTTGAAAAAGACGGTCCGGATTCGTTATTAAAATTGATAAAAGATTTGTCTGATGAATTTGATATGTATGATTCAAATCATGATAAATACCTGTCTTATTCTGAATACAAGCAGGGTATGGCAAAAAATATTTTTATTTCGGAATAATTGCGATTTTATTGTTTTGTAAAATATTAAGCTGTGTAAATATAAATATTTATATTAACAATTCTTTCTCTATAAAATTTTTTATAAATATATAGGGGAATTTATGGGAAAAACACAATTATTTCTGAAAAATAATTCTTCAAAACAATTTAATCGTAAATTTAGAGTGCTTCGCCCTTATAAAAGATCAACATAATATTACAAACAAAGAGGCAATTTTTAAATATTGCCTCTTTGTTATGATAATTACTTATTGTAATTTCAAATTACTATGCTTTTACAGCTTTTTTGCATTCTATAACAGCTTGCGCTGCAGCAAGTCTTGCTTGCGGAACTCTGTACGGAGAACAAGATACATAGTTCAATCCGATTTTGTGAGCATATTTCACAGAATCAGGATCCCCGCCGTGTTCGCCACATATACCGCCAACAAGTTTAGAATTAACTTCTCTGCCTTCATCAATTGACATTTCAATCAATCTTCCGACACCGTTGAAATCTAATGTTACAAACGGGTTCCAAGGTAAAATCTTTTGTTCAACGTAGTTTTTCAAGAATTTACCTTCAGCATCATCTCTTGAATATCCAAATGTCATTTGAGTCAAGTCATTTGTACCGTAAGAGAAGAATTCTGCTTCTGTTGCAACTTCTTTAGCAGTCAATGCTGCACGAGGAATTTCAATCATAGTACCGAATTTGTAATCTACTCTTACGCCTTTTTCTTCCATAACTTGTTCAGCTACAGAAACTAAAGTTGCTTTAGCGGTTTTTAATTCGTTAACGTGACCTATTAGAGGAATCATAATCCATGGTTGGATGTGATGACCTTCTTTAGTCAAATCGCAGCAAGCTTCAAAGATTGCTCTAACTTGCATTTCGTTGATTTCAGGATAAGTTAAACCTAAACGGCATCCTCTTAATCCCATCATCGGGTTAGATTCTGATAAGTTTTCAACGATTTCAAGCATTTTTTCGTCTTCTTTGTAATCCTGACCTAAAGCTTTTTTAGTTGCAACTTTTTCAACTAATTCAATCTTTGAAGGTAAGAATTCGTGCAAAGGCGGATCTAACAAACGAACTGTTAATGGTTTGTCGCCTAAAGCTTTGAACATTGAATAGAAATCTGAATATTGCATTGGTAATAAGTGAGATAAAGCTTCTTTTCTAGCTTCTGTTGTACCTGCAATAATCATTTTTTGTACCCAAGGAAGTCTGTCCGGATCCATAAACATGTGTTCTGTTCTGCAAAGCCCTACACCCTCAGCACCAAATTTGATTGCGTTTTCAATATCTTTTGGAGTATCAGCATTAGCTTCAACTTTTAATTGTTTGATTTCGTTAACCCAGCCAAAGAATGTTTCAAAATCTTTATCAATACCTGCTTCAACAAGTTCAATAGCACCTTCCATAACTTCACCGGTACCGCCGTCAAGAGAAATAATATCGTCTTTGTGGAATACTGTTCCGTCAGCACAAGTAATTGTTTCGTTTGCTAAATCAATTTTCAAATCTTCGCAACCTGAAACGCAAGGTTTACCCATCCCTTTAGCAACAACAGCAGCGTGAGATGTAGCTCCGCCTCTTAGCGTTAATACACCTTGAGATACTGCCATACCGTGAATATCGTCAGGGCAGGTTTCAATACGAACTAAGATAACTTTTTCGCCTGCTTCCCCGCGGCGAGCTGCTTCTTCAGTATCAAATACGATTTTACCGACAGCAGCACCAGGAGATGCATTTACACCCTTTGAAACTTTGTGTGAGTGTTTTACTTTATCAGGATTGAAGCAAGGTAATAATACTTGGTAAACTGAATAAGGGTCTACCTGCATAATTGCTTCTTCTTTAGTTATGATACCTTCATTGAACATATCAACGGCAATTTTAATAGCAGCTTTAGCTGTTCTTTTACCGTTTCTTGTTTGAAGAATCCACAATTTACCTCTTTCAACGGTAAATTCCATATCCTGAACATCGTGATAACCTTTTTCAAGTTGTTTTGCGATATTTACGTATTGTTCGTAAATGTCAGGCATATCTGTTTCAAGTTCAGAGATTTGTTTTGGAGTTCTGATACCTGCAACAACATCTTCACCTTGAGCATTTACTAAGTATTCACCGTAGAATTTATTTTCACCGGTTGCAGGGTTACGAGTAAATGAAACACCTGTTGCGCAATCGTTACCCATATTACCGAATACCATTGTTTGAACGTTAACTGCTGTACCAAAATTATGATCAATTTTGTTCATATTTCTGTAAGCTACGGCTCTTGGGATATTCCATGATCTGAATACCGCTTCAATAGCTTCTTGTAATTGAACATAAGGATCTTGTGGGAATTCTTTTCCTGTAACTTCTTTAATTGTTGCTTTGTATATAGGAATTAAAGATTTCCAACCTTCTGCTGATACTTCTGTATCGGAAGTTACGCCTTCTCTTGCTTTAACTTTTTCAACTTCAGATTCAAAATATTTTTGTCTGTCCATTTCCCAAGCAACAGAGCCAAACATAGTTAAAAATCTTCTGTATGAATCGTAGCAGAAACGTGGGTTGTTGGTTAATTTAACCATTGCTTCAACTGTTTCATCATTCAAACCTAAGTTCAAGATAGTTTCCATCATCCCCGGCATTGAAACTCTTGCGCCTGATCTTACAGAAACTAATAACGGATTAGTTTTATCACCGAATTTTTTACCTGCTTGTTGTTCAACTTCTTTTAAGTAATATTTAACTTCGTCCATCAAGCCTTCAGGCATTTTGTTGCCGTTGTTGATATATTCCATACAGGTCGCTGTTGTAATAGTAAGCCCCGGTGGAACAGGAAGTCCTAAATTGGTCATTTCAGCAAGGTTAGCACCTTTACCGCCTA
>CAMNNA010000064.1 GCA_946545285.1 uncultured cyanobacterium
AAGCCACTAAAAGCAAAATGCGTAGTCCCGTTTATTGCGAGCAGGTCAAGACAAGTCTCGTCTCCCGCTAATAAAGAGAAGTCCTAAAAAGGGCTTCTTTTTATTAGCCGAAGATAGAGCGAGAAGTTGCATTTTTAGCGAGTTGCGCGAGCGAGCCAAGTGCGGAGTCTTGAGCCCTAATGATTGGCTGTCCGCAGGACATATAAGGGCTCAAGCGGAGTCACGTCGAAGGCGAGCGAGCAAGACACGAGTCTCGTCTCCCGCTCCATAAAGAAGCTCCACCGAAGGTGGGGCTTTTTTATGGAATGAGATAGTGACGAGAACCGCATTTACGAGTTCGGCGACCTGCGAGCAGAAGTAGGGTTGACTTTAGTCAACCAAAATGTATCGGTAGACTGAAGTCTACCCTACCAACTTTTTACCGATTAATTTGTAACAATCTCGTAATAATCAAGAGAAATATCTACAGGCTGGGTTCGGCGCGAGTGAGCTGAGGGCGAAGGTCTTTTTAAAATCCAGTTTCTTCTATAAAGTCACGGTACGGGTAGTTATCATACTGCTTAAATTGTTCTTGTTTAAATCTTGCACCTTTTTCCAATTTATTTTCCCAATAAGGGGGATATTCTCTAAGATTTGTGATTTCATTTAAATTTTCTGGATAATTTTCAATAGCATCTTCATAACTTTTTGCTTCAGCTTTCTTTGTCTTAGGACATTCTCCTAACAATTTTAATGCACGTTTTTCATAAGAAGTTGGATTTATTTTCCCGTTTTGACCTGCTAGTGCGAATTGATATGCGTGTTCTCCTTCATGAACGGCTGTTGACGGTACTATAGCATATGGTTTTTCATAACACACCACACCTTTATAAGAACTAAAATTGGCTCGACTATTGCCATTATTTAGTTTAATAGTGGTTTTGATATTAAGCGGTTTCAAACCTCTTTCTCTTGCATACCATCTAGTTAAATACTTAGCCTTAACTTCAGGACGCAAATATAAATATTTAGCAAAAGGGTTATTGATAATATCGTTAATTGTACGTTCATCTCCCTCATAAGATTTAATTTTTACATCTTTAGCAGTTTTTTGTAAAAATAAATTGGCAGAGGTTGTATTACTACCAGGTATTCCATTTTTAATTACTAAATCATTAGTTTTTAAACTTATTTGGTTTGGAATTTCAGGGTTATTTCCATATTTTCGGGTAATTCCGGTAAATAAAATCGTTTGGTCTGCCACTTCACATTCTTTGGATAAATTAAACCTTGGAGTTTTTTTATAAACATGTTGTAATTCTTCACTTAAAACATGTGTAAAAATATTGCTATTTGGTAACATTGGCAAATCATTATCTTTTGTTAAATTAAATTTAAAACCAGTTTCACCTCCAGTGACTACATGGCATTGAGGAACTACTTTATTTCTTGATACTGCAACTCTTTTTATTTTTCTGTACTTTGTAATCGAATCATATGCAGAATCAATATTTTCCCAAGGTTCATATTCAGTATAAATATCCGGTTTTCCTGTTTCTCTTGAAACTTTTCCTATTATATTATTGTTTTTATCAAAGAAGCTTACAATCTCATGTGAATAATTTGGATTTTCAGTGCTGCCTAATCGGACATGTGAAAATGTTTTTGCTCTTCCCGGAGTATATTCAATCATAGGAGTTACAAGTTTTTTTATGTCCTTTTTTACAACATTTGATAACAAGATTTTTGTTGCGCGAATAGCAGTAACCATATACTAAGTTTCCCCTATTTTACATTACTGTGTAAAAATACCTAATAAACTTATCTAAATATATAAAGTATTTTTCTTATCAAAAATTGCTTAATTGTTGTTAAAATTTTACAATTCGTAGGTTCAAATCCCACATTCTCAAAATGGGTGTTCTTTCTTCTCAAACCGACTGTTATTTTTATTAGTGATGATATAGAGTCTCAAAAATTATGACATAAAATACATCAAGCTTGATATATAAGTATAAAGGTTTGTCTTATATATTATTTAACCATTTTATAATTTGTTGTTTTATCAAAAATAATCCATTTTCAAACATATACAAAGGTTTTTTTATTTCTTTTACATTAGTTATATTTTTAAATTTCGTTATTACTTTAGTTTTGTTTACTCCTCCACTGCATGTAAAAAAGGGGATTAAAGTTATATTTTCAAAGTTATTATTTTGCAAAAATGCTTCTATCGGCACTGAGACGGAAAAATTCCAAATGGGTGAACCAACAAAAATAATATCGTAATTCGAAATATCAATATCTTTTATTTGTGGTATGAAGTCCTCTTGAATCTGTTTTCTTATAAGCTTTGACATTTTAAAAATATTTTTCGGATATTTTTCGATTAATTCAATTTCTTTTAAATCTCCGCCAACTATAGACTGAAGATTTTGTGCTACGCATTTAGTATTTCCGCCATTTGAATAATAAATGGTTAAAATCTTTTTATCTGATAAAATTGCAGGTTTTTTATAAATAATATTTTTCAGTGCAATTATTTTTATAATAATGATTGTTAACAAAAATAATACGACGCATATTCCACATAATAAAATTTCCATGCAATTTCCTTTCTACGACATTTTTATAGCTTGTTGCGGGCAAACATGACTACATAATGAACACCCGACACAAGATTCTTTATTTAAACACAAACAATCTTTATTAAAACTTAGAGCGTGATATTCAGATTCGGAACATATTTTTGCGCATTTCCCGCAAGATACACATTTTTCTTTGTCTATAGATGGATAAAGATGGGACTTTTTATTGAGATTTTCGTGTGATGTAATTTTAGGAATTGTAATATTTTTTAGCTCTGATAAATCATTTAAATTTTTTGTTTCTAAATAATTTAGTAATCCTGATTTTAATCCGTTGATAATTCCATAGCCGTTTAGCATAACTTCAGTGCAAATTTGAACTGCATCAGACCCAAGTGCTATATACTGTGCGGCATCTTCCCACGAAGATATCCCCCCCATTCCAAGTATTGGTAAATTGGAATTTTGTCTTAATTGCGCAACACACTTAAATCCAATCGGTTTAACAGCTTTCCCTGATAAACCCCCGTAAGTTGTTTTTCCGTCAATATTTAAAACAGGTTCCAATGTATCCAAATTGACACCCATAAAGCTTTGTACTGTATTAATTGCGGAAAAACCATCAGCTCCGGCTCTTTCAACAGCATTTGCAATCCAGTTAATATTGGTTACATTTGGGGTCAATTTTACAAAAACAGGTTTTTTTGCAACTGCTTTCACCCAAGCTGTTATAAGTGTAGATATTTCTGCACTGGTTCCTATCGCCATACCGATATTTCTTTCGGGCATTCCGTGAGGACAAGAGAAATTTAGTTCAAATGCGTCTATTAAAGTATTATTTAATGTTTGAACAAGATTCTGCCATTCACTACGTTCAACAGGTGCCATAATACTTGCAATTATTACTTTTGTCGGATGTTTTTCCTTAAGATATTTAATGCCGTCAACCCAATATTGAACTGTTTCATGACTCAATAATTCTATATTTTGAAGGCATATTACCTTCCCCTTTTCCTTGATAGTTGCATATCGAGGACTTGCTTCAATCATTTCCAAATCATCAGGAGTTATGGTTTTTAAAACAGCACCTCCCCATCCCATTTCGAACGCTTGATCAATACTTTCTATTGATGCGGTAGGTGGTGCTGATGCCAGTAAAAACGGATTTTCAAATTCTATTCCCAATATTGATGTTTTTAAAGTCGCCATACTCTAATTCCCCATAATTAATACATTTTTAATATTGTACATATTAGCATAATTTAATTTTATTTTATATCTTGACATTTTGTCGGTTATACCCTACAATATAATTAGGTAATATTTATGAATGAAAATGAACACCTAAAACAAATTATATATTACAAGAGTGAAAACGGTCGCTGTCCTTATGATGAATGGCTTGATTCATTAGACAATAAAATCAAATCTATAATTGAAAATCGTATAGAACGCTTACAAGACGGATTATACGGAGACCACAAAAAACTACAAAATAGTATGTTATCAGAATTAAGGTTTGATATTGGCAAAGGTTACAGAGTTTATTATAAAGACCTTACAAATATTGTACTAATAATCGTTGCAGGAAGTGATAAAAGAGATCAAAAACGAGTAATAAAACAGGCAGATAAGTATTTCAAAGATTTTGTTGAAAGGAACTCAAAATGAAAGATTTAGAAGAATTAAATTTAGATATGGATAAAGTTATGGCAAATACTATAAGCCATGATGAACTTATGCAAAAACATTTGCAAGATAAAGATTATCAAAGAGTTTATTTAGAAACATCTTTGGAAGAATTTGCAAAAGACGGCAATATAAATGCGTTTATTCGTTCTTTACAATATGTTGTAAAAGCTCGCGGTCGTGGTGCAATATCCTCTCTTGCTAAAGAATTAAATATGGATAGAAGTAATTTATCTGATATTTTAAATGGTAAAGTTCAACCAAAAATCAGTACAACTCTAAAACTCATAAATGGTTTAGGTTATAAAATTCAACTAAAATCTGCATAAATTTTTTCGAAGTTAGAAAGATATGGCAAAGCAAATTAAAATTTACTATTATTTACCAAAGTGTCAAATGATTAAGTGGACAAAATGTGGACAATATACAAAAAAGAGAGCAAAATAAAGGAGGGCTAAAACCCTCTTGTTTATTAAAAATGCGCTTGGCGCGATTAATCACTTCGCTCGCCTTCGACGTGACTCCGCTTGAGCCTTATTTGTCCTGCGGACAGCCAATTTAATAAGGCTCAAGGCTTCGCACTTGGCTCGCTCGTTCCGAACGCATTACGGCGTTCTCATCGCTACCGAAACTATAAAAAAGAAAAGAACCAAAGTCCTTTTCTTTTTTATGCGCTTGGCGCGATTAATCACTTCGCTCGCCTTCGACGTGACTCCGCTTGAGCCTTATTTGTCCTGCGGACAGCCAATTTAATAAGGCTCAAGGCTTCGCACTTGGCTCGCTCGTTCCGAACGCATTACGGCGTTCTCATCGCTACCGAAACTATAAAAAAGAAAAGAACCAAAGTCCTTTTCTTTTTTATGCGCTTGGCGCGATTCGAACGCGCGACCTATCCCTTAAAAGGGGAGTGCTCTACCTGCTGAGCTACAAGCGCTTATTTGCTATTCATTTCAAGCCGCCAGTTTCCTGCGTAAGTTCATCCTATCAAGAACATTTTCTATTGTCAACAACTTTTTTTTTAATTTATTGTTCTGTTTAAATTTTCTATTTAATATTTCTACAGACTTGTTCTTTCTATTTCTTCTTTTGTTGAAACTTCAATGATATCGCCTTCTTGCAAATCGTTGAACTTACCGAACGAAATACCGCATTCAAAACCTTGTGCAACTTCTTTCACATCATCTTTGAATCGTTTTAATTGTTCAATTGCACCTCGATAAATTTCAACTCCATCTCTTAAAATAACTGCATCCTTGGCTCTGACAATTTTACCTTCTGTTACGTAGCAGCCGGCAATTTTTGAAGTTTTACCTACCGTAAATACTTGTCTTACCTCTGCTTTACCCAGTGCAACTTCTTTAATTTCAGGATCAAGTAAAGATAACATTGTCTTTTCAACATCTTCTATTACCTGATAAATAATATCGTATTTTTTAATTGTAACACCTTCGCGTTCAGCCGCTGCAGATGCGTTAGAATCTTCTTTTACCGTAAATCCTAAAATCAATGCGTTTGATGCAGATGCAAGCATTACATCAGCCTCTGAAATATCACCAACTCCTACGTGAATAATTTTTGGCATAATTTCTTTGGATTCAAACTGGGCAATCGCTTGTGATACTGCTTCAGCTGAGCCGTTTGTATTTGCCTTAATAATCAAATTCAACTGAGGAATATCATCATCACCAGCCATTGATTCACGACGAATATGTGCCGGTAACATAGCATCTAATCGTTTGTTGCGTGCTTTTTCCTGACGTTGTTGGGCAATCTGTTTCATTTCTTTTTCGTTTTTAACCACTTCAAAATGATCTCCTGCCTGCGGAACTTCTGATAAACCTAAAATTTCCACCGGAGTAGACGGTTCAGCTTTTTGAATTCTTTCTCCGCTATCGGATAACAATGCACGAACTCTGCCGTATGCTGTTCCTACAACCAAACAATTTCCTGTTCTTAATGTTCCGTTTTGAACTAACAATGTTGCAACAGGACCTTTTCCTTTGTCTAAATTTGCCTCTATTACAACACCTGTAGCTTCAGCTTTTGGATTTGCTTTTAATTCTTTTAAATCCGCAACAAGCAAGATATATTCTAACAATTCATCAATACCTATTCCCTGAATTGCGGAAACTTTAACAACAATAGTAGACCCGCCCCACTCTTCAGGTACAAGACCGTGTTCTGTCAATTGCTGTAACACTCTGTCAGGATTTGCATCCGGTTTATCAATTTTGTTAACCGCAACAATTACAGGAATTTCCGCTGCTTTGGCATGGTTAATCGCTTCGATTGTTTGAGGCATTATTCCGTCATCTGCCGCAACAACCAAAATCGCAATATCAGTTGCTTGCGCACCGCGCGCTCTCATTTCTGTGAACGCTTCGTGACCCGGAGTATCCAAAAATACAATCTTTTTCTCCTTATTATCATCTAAATAAACCGTATAAGCACCGATTGATTGCGTAATTCCGCCAACTTCTGTTGATACAATTTTGTGTTTTGTTGCTCTGATACTGTCTAATAATGTTGTCTTACCGTGGTCAACGTGACCCATAATACTAATAACAGGAGCACGTTTTTTTAGTAATTTTTTATCTACTTCTGTTAATGCCTTTTTCTTTTCTTCTTTTTCCAATTCTTCTTCAATAAATGCATCAACATCTTCAGTCAGCATTTCAAGTCCGAATTCTTCACAAACTTTTTTCACAACATCCAAATCTATTAACTGATTTACTGTTGCCATAACACCATTCATCATCAAATATTTAATAATTTCGGCAGGTGTTTTTTTAATTTTTTCAGACAACTCGGAAATTGTAAGTGCCTGAGTAATTACAACTTGTGTAACTTCTTCTTGTTCTTGTGTTTTTTGTGTACGTTTTTTGTGGTGTTGCGCTGCTGCTTTTTCTAAAGAAATTCTTTCTTGTTCTTCTTTTTTAGAATTAAAATCTTTGTCTTTTTTCTTTGCACCGGGTTTCAATTTAGGATTTGCACCGGGTTTATTTTCATAAATTTCCTGCGGAATAATTCTTCTTTCTAAAGGCTTTTTACCGGCAAAATCTCTTGGACCTGATGCACCTGCTCTTGGAGGTCTTGAAGGACGGGAATCTGTTCCGTTTGCAGAATTGCCGAAAGGTCTTTGACCGTCTTTTTTAAACGGTTTTCTTTCACCTCGTTCAAATCTTTCAGGTCTTTGAGGCTTATCTTCTGTTGAAACTACCGGTTTTCTCGGAGCACGACGAACTATTTCCAATCTGCTGACAGGCTGTTTTACAACTTCAATTTTTGGTGCCTCAGGTTTTTCAATCTTTTTTGAAGATTTCAAATCACCTGATTCTTCTTTATTTTCTTTTTTAGTTTCTGATTTTATTTCGTCTTGTTTTTCTTGCTCTTGTTTAGGTTCAGGTTCTGATGATTTTGCTTTTTTCACTATAAATGCTTTTGGCTTTGCTTTTTTTTGTCCGCCGCCTGAGATAAAATCTTTCAATTTTTTAATCTGATCTTGATCAACAGTACTTGAATGAGATTTAATACTAATTCCTATTTCAGCGAACTTTGCAATAACTTCTTTGCTTGTCAGTCCGATTTCTTTTGCTAATTCACTTATTCTCATTGTTTCGTAACCCATCTGAGTATTTGTCCTTTCAATTCTTCAGATACGGCGGTTTTCAAATGCTTTGCCAATCTGTTTTTTTTAAATGCGTTTTCTATACATTCAGTATTATAACAAAGATATGCTGATCTGCCAAATGTTAACGAATCCGGATTTACAATAAGATTTTTTGTTTTGAAATCTTTTGTTATTTTAATCATTTCACTGCGGGATTGTTCCTTGTTGCAGCTTGCACAGCGTCTTTTTATCAAGTTTCACCTATCTTTGTTAATTTACCTGCGCCAATTTTTCTAACTTTAATTTTTGGTCATAATCAATCAGCATATTTATCAAATCTTCCAAATCCCCGTCAATTACTGTCCAAACATTAAGGTTATGATTCAATCTGTGGTCTGTCAATCGTCCTTGAGGAAAATTGTAAGTTCTGATTCTTTCACTTCTGTCACCTGTACCGACTTGGGATCTGCGAAGGTCAGTGATTTCCTGCATTTGTTTTTGAACTTCCAAATCATAAAGTTTTGCCTTCAAAATCTGCATTGCACGTTCTTTGTTCTGAAGTTGAGAACGTTCTTCAGTACAAAATATCATTATCCCTGTCGGTTTGTGAAATAATCTTGCGGCTGTTTCAACTTTGTTTACGTTCTGACCGCCTGCACCGCCTGAACGCGCCGTTGACATTTCAATATCTTCCGGTTTAATTTCAATTTCAACATCATCAACTTCAGGCATAACAGCAACCGTTGCGGTTGATGTGTGAACTCTGCCTTGAGATTCTGTTTCCGGAACTCTCTGGACTCTGTGTACTCCTGATTCGTATTTCAATTTTGAATATACAGAATCACCTTTTATGGAAATAATTATTTCCGAATATCCGCCGGCTTCACACTCTGTTTTAGAAAGAATTTGGGTTTGCCAGCCTTGTTTATCGGCAAATTTCAAATACATTCTTGCAAGATCACCCGCAAAAATATTTGCCTCATCTCCGCCTGCACCACCGCGAATTTCAAGCATAATATCTTTATCGTCCATCGGGTCTTTCGGAAGTAAAAGTCGTTTCATCCGTTCTTCATATTCAGGAAGTTTTGATTCATTTTCTTCAATATCCGCTTTCAACATTTCGCGCATATCTTCATCTTTTTCTCCCTGTAAAAGTTCTTTATCATCTTCAATGGTTTTGGTTGCTTTTTGCCAATCATAATACAACTCAACGGTTTCTTCCATTGATTTTCTTTGTTTTGATAAATCTCTAAACTTATTATAATCCTGTATTACTTCAGGTTTTGATAAAGTTTCACCAAGTTCTTTATATTTCTGCTCAATCTGCAGAATCTGATCTAACATATCCTTCATAACTGTAAGTTTATCAAGAACATAAAATAATTACAAGAAGGGTAAAAGTGAATGGTGAGTGGTGAGTGGT
>CAMNNA010000065.1 GCA_946545285.1 uncultured cyanobacterium
CGGGGCGATGAGACCCGCCTGCAACGCCGTTTAATGCGAGCGACCAAGACACTCGCGCCGGGGCCACATTCTTTTTCTTTACAAAGAAAAAGAATGCAAAAAGAAAATATCCCACAAACGCTAACCCTAAAATTAGCTAAATTGGCGTTTTTTAACGCACAAGGCGAAAGCCTTGTCGGGTTTATTACAGGAGTTAGCGAGCTAAATTCTACGAATATTTAATCCTTTTTCAGATTCTAACGATTACATTAATGCAATTAATAAAAATTTAGAAATTTTTAAAAATGACACGGATAAACTAAAAATAATTTATACTTTATCTGAATTGTTATTATAGATAGCAAAAAATTTTTTTTAGGGATTTTATTTTTAATATGAACATAATGATTAATTTATACAACACTAATAGCAAAAATCCTTATTTTGGCGCAGCAACAAAGTACCCGCTTATGCCTAAATCCCAATTGATTCAATTTTTAAAAGAAGGAATGACCTACAAACAAATTTCTGAAGCTCTTAACATTCCAATACATGTTATAAACAGGGCGATGAAAGTTTATAATATCAAAAATCCCAGATATATTTAAAATTTAAGATATGTAAAAATCTAAATATCATTTCTTCTTTGTTAATTATTTTTGTAATACTATTTTCGCGTAGATAAAAAGTATTATTAATTTAAGAAGAAAGAGGTGTTTTGAGATGGCAGAGTATTTAGTTTTAGCTGAAAATATCAGTTTTAAAAATGACAGATTAACTTGTATAAATATTTTTGACAGATTATCAGCTTTGGCCTTGCCTGCTGAATTTAAATTTGATTTAGCAATTATGTGCGGACCGAATTGGTCTGTCGGGGAACATAAATTAACGATAAAAGCATTAGCTAACAATGGTAAAGAAGTTTCTATAGGTGAACTTACAGTTAATATTCCTAATGAAAATTTTGTATATAATGCATTTGCAAACGATTTAAAAATTATTGCAGATTACAGTGTTTCTGATTTGACAATTGTTGTTTATGACAACGGGAAAGAAATTATTTCAAGAAAATACCCTGTAATTCCGATGTTAGTCCCTCAAAATAAAAAAGCTGAAGGGAAAGAAACTTCTAAAAAAGAAGATTCCGCAAAATCAACTAAAAAGAAAAAATAGGGAATTTGATTAAAACGTTATGTAAAAGAAACAGGCATTTTTTTGTGTCTGTTTCTTTAATTTGATATTTTTTCCTGTTTTGAGTAAGATTTTTGTAACAAGAGGATAATTTTATGAAATTAGCTTTATTTTTATTATACCTGTATCTATTAATATACACGCTATATTTATTCATTTTATCAATTAGAAATTTAAAAAGTTCATCGTTTTCTATTGAAAAAAAATACGCACTTTATGATCAGGATAAAGATAATTTTGCAGTAATTATTTATTCTCATAACCATAAAGTTTGCTTGGAAGAACTTGTAAATGAATTAAAAATGCAAGACTATCCTTTAGGAAATTTTAAAGTCTATGCGATATTGGATAACTGTAATGACGGCTCTGAAAAAATATTTGAAAATGACAGATTTGTGCATGTTTTGAATGTTCAAGATGTTGGAACATTAGGGAAAAACCGAACAATAATGATGTTGTTGGAAGAATTAAAAAAAGATTCTTCAATCGATTCATACATATTTATTGACGATACAAGAAAAATCAGTTCGAATTTTTTAACTTTGGCAAATGCCTCTTTAAAAAGAAATGATGCAGTATCAGGAGAAATTTCTATCAACAGAGAAAGTCTTGATGTAATAGATAAAATTAAAGCAGTTCACAAAAAATATATTGCTAATTTTTTTAAACAGGCACGAAGTTTAATGGGATTTGCAACAAATGTTGATTCAGGTTTGTTTATTGTAAAAAGGGATTTGGTAGATTCTTTAAAAGAAATTGACTTGAAAGATATAAATTCAGAATTGGAATTTAGTCTTTATTTGTCAAAAATCGGACATAAATGTGTTTATAACCCAAATATAGAATCTTATATTTTGGGGCAGGATTGTACATTTAAAAGACCTCGTTTAACAAAAAGGTTTAGTTTATTTAAATCTAATTTTAAGGATCTTAAGAACTTAAATTTTGTATTTTTGGAGCATTTTTGTTCATTATTAAATCCTAATTGCTGGACATTGATAATTGCATATACATTACTAATTGCATTTTCATATAAATATCAATTTTATGTCAGATGTTCGGTTGTTGTCTTTAGTGCATTAATTTTACTTTTGGTGTTTGCATTGAGTCTTATTAATTCAAAATTGACAAAAAAAGAAATTGTACTATTGATGTTTTACCCGATTTATTCATTCTGTCATATAATAAAAAATTTACCGCCGATTAGATATTTGTTCAAACTTATCGGAGCAAATACTGATTCTGAATCAGATAAACTTGTTGTTGATGTTATGGTTCAAACAAAACATGGCGACAGGGCAGCTAAATTAGAGTTTATTTCAACAGATAGCGGTTTGGCAAAAATCAGATTCATATACAAAAACAAAAAATATGTAACGGATTCTCATTTAAGAATGATAGATGCACTGCAACAACTAAAATCAAAAATGAATGATTACGGATTAGTTTTAAAAATTTGCAGTTGTTGTGCTAAATTTACATCTGTTGCAGACGGTTCTGCCAATATGTTAAAAGGTGCATGCCACAATGATTATCCCAGCCCTTTAATAACAGAACCACGTCCTACGCTGATTTGGAATAGCTGTTCTTGTTTTGAGCCGTCTTCTATCAATAATTTGATTGAAGAAATGGCAAGAGAAATTGAAAATCAACACAATTAGACATATTAAAAAAAAAGCGTATAATTATAGTTATGAAAAAGGTTATTACGTTATTTTTAATATTTACAGTATTTCTATTTACAAATGCACCATTGTTTGCTCAAGATGTTTTGCATGGCGGTGTATCTGAAAATAATCAGATTTATAAACAAATTGAAACAGATGTTTTTACAGGACAAATTGAAACTCTTAACCGTAAAGAAGTTATTAATATGACAGTTTCTCAGGTTTTAGATTCTTCATTTTCATTAGAAGGAGATGAATTTTTTGCAGAAGTTACAACCGATGTTTACGGTGATAAGGGTGTAGTTATTCCAAGAGGAACAATGGCGCATGGAATGATTAAAGATACTACCGGTCCAAAAAGATTGGGACGAGAAGCATCATTAACTCTATCTTTTGATTATTTGGTTACACCTGACGGCAGAGAAATCCCTATAGAAGGGGAAATGACAACCAAATTGCATCCTGTTGCTCAAGCTGGTAAAATTGCCGTTCAGGATGTTGGTTATACATTAGCAGGCGGTGCGATAGGCGGACTTGCTGCTCTAAATTGGCTTGGAATAGAAGCAGCAATTGCATCTGAAGGCTATACATTAGCCGGTGGTGCAGCCATTGGTGGCGCAATTGGTTTAACTATGGCATTAATCAGAAAAGGGAAAGAGGTTCTTATTTCTCCGGGGGATGAAATTAAAGTAAAAATTAATACAAGTGTTGATTTACCGGTATATAAAGAATCTGCACTTAAACAAGAAGAAGTTTTATATGAAGGGTTAACTATTAATATAAATGATATTAAGCATGAAAAAGACCCTTTCGGCGAAATTAATACTATTACATTAAGTTTACTAATATCAAATATGTCTGATAAAACTTTATCAGGATTCGATATGGCGCTGGTAAATGATTATAATGTAAAATTTTCTCCGTCGATTTTTGGAGATACAAAACTTATGTTTAAACAAATTAAACCCGGAGACAAATTAATTGCAAACGTATCCTTTGCAGTGGATAATATTAACAGAAAATTTTGGCTTGCTTTTTATGATAGAAGAAACGGCAGTGTTATAACAAAAATATCACTTGATAATGCTTATCGCTCAATTCCGCAAAAAAGTAAAAAAAGAAATGAAAAAGCCCGAAATAAAAGAATCAAAAAAAGCTATTTAAAAGATTCTGACATGGAATTGGATTTTTAATCACTTGTTTTTTGACTATAAATTGATTTAGAATAAAGTTATGAGCGATAAACAAGTTATAACTACAAATAAAAAAGCTTTTCACGATTTTAATATATTCGAAAAATATGTTGCAGGAATAGTTTTAACAGGAACGGAAATAAAATCCATCCGAAACAATGCAATTAATTTAAAAGATAGTTTTTGTAAAATTGATGATGGTGAAATTTTCTTATATAACTGTCATATTTCCGTTTATGATAAAGGAAATCGCTACAATCACAAAGAACAGCGTGTAAGAAAACTTCTTTTAACAAAAAAAGAAATTTTAAAAATGCATTCAAAAGTAAAAAAAGACGGTTATACAATTATCCCGTTAGAAGTATTTTTAACAAAAGGATTTGCAAAAATTGAAATTGGGCTGGCAAAGGGTAAGAAACTTCATGATAAGCGCGAAACGCTTGCAAAAAAAGATATTCAACGAGAAATGGACCGAGCAAAATCCCGTTATTAATTTATAAAACAATTTGGGTTGCAAGAATAATTTTTTGGCTGTCTTGTTGATTTTGGTTTTGACAATACACCCAGTTTAATACAAGTTTTAGAGCCTGACCTTTAATGAAATAGTTTAAACCTATAGTATATTCTCTTTTAAGATTGCCTGAAATATCTCTGTTTGGATCAAACTGATCAATTCTTCCTATAAGTTGAATTTTAGGGGTAAATTTCCACCCAGCGGTGAATGCATAACCGCAAGCTTTTTTATCACTGTGGCCATTTGCGCCGTTATAGCCGTCAGCTATTGCGGCTTCAAAATTTGTCCATAATTTTTTATGTTTATACCCGACATAAACAGTTCCAACGGTATAATTATCTCCATAATGACCGGCATTTAACCCTCCGCCGATTGTTAATCTGCCATATTTTCCGTCACTTGAACCAAAAGGTTTTAAATTTACCCATCCGTTGAATTCTGCTCCCGGAAATCCGCTTATAAAATATCTGCCGGATGACCCTAATGAAATGTTATAATCGGCATAATTAAAATTTCCGGAAACACTTACTGCAGTTGATCTGGCACTGCCAAAATTTCTTGCAATTTGAGATCTTGTAACAAATGGTAATACATAAGTTGATGCACCGCCTTCAACACTGGTTTGGAGTCTGGATCTACCGACTATTACGGTATGATGAGGGATTTGAGTGTTAATCCAATACACATCATTTACCATTTGCTCTAAATAATTTCCTTTTTTAGGAACCGGTTGAAAACTTATTTTAAAACCGTTATCTTTATTTTTAAATTTTCCGTACACACCGATTTCATTTGTTAAATTATCGTAATCCAATGTGTTATGATGAGGTTTAAAAATTGCATCCATCGAACCTCTGTATGCACCAAAAAATTGAAGTTCTGAGACAGGACCTTTTTGATATTTAAATGTTAACCCCTCTTTGAGTAAAAAACTTGGAATATCAGTTCTTGTAATTTCAGTTTTTAGTACTTTTTTAAATAAAGAATCCTCGGAATTGTCCTTATTTCCGACTTCTTTAAAAATAGCCGTTTCTTGAGTTATGGTATTTTCTTCAGAATCATCAATTATATTGCTAGGTTCTTCAAGTGTAATTTCATCATTTTGTTCAGTAGTTAAAATATCCTCTACTTCAAACTCATTGGTATATTGAGCAAAAGCAGGGGCGAAAGATAGAATGATACTTACAGCGATAAATTTTAAGAAATTTTTCATTTTTCCTGATTATAGCATAAATTTTGTAGAAAATATGATACTTTTAATGTATATTTTTGCTATGCGAAAAACAAAAAATAAAAAGCTAACCGAAATACACGCCCCAATTGTAGAAGCGTTAAAAAAATATTATAAAAACCCCTCTGTTCAATTTCATATACCGGGACACACAAAGGGTTTAGGGACATTACCTGATTTTAGAAATTTAATCGGTAAAAAAGCTTTAAGCCTTGATACTACGGATGAATTTGATAATTTAGGGACTCTAAATCCTGCAACAGGACCGATTAAAGAAGCACAAGAACTTGCAGCACAAGCTTTTGGTGCGAAAGAAACGTTCTTTTTATTAAACGGATCAACAATCGGAAATCTTGCTATTGCAATGGGTTTAACGAAAAAAGGTCAAAAAGTTGTTGTAAATAGAAATTGCCACAGATCAGTTTTAACAGGATTAATAATTTCCGGCGCAGATCCGTTGTGGATTATACCTGAAAAACTTAATGACTGGGGATTATGGGGAAACATCAACCCGCAGGATATTGAAAAGCTTTTGAAGGAAAATGATGATGTTTCGCTTGTTTGGATTACTAACCCTACCTATGAAGGGGTTGTTTCTGATATAAAATCTATTTCTGAAGTTTGTAAAAAATATGATGTTCCGTTAATTGTAGATGAGGCACACGGATGTTTATGGAATTTTCATGATAAACTTCCTCAAACTTCGCTAAAATGCGGAGCAGATATTGTTGTTCATTCCCTACATAAAACAGGCGGAAGTATGAGTCAGTCGTCAATGCTTCATATTAGTAAAGACTCTAAAATTGACCCTTCTGATGTTGAAAGATCCTTGATGCTTTTGCATACAACAAGTCCTTCATTGTTATTGTTAGGAAGTTTGGATGCATCTCGTGCCAATTTGCAAAGTGATAGAGGTCAAAATCAGATAAATAAAGCAATTTCAAATGCAAAATATTTGCGTTCCGAAATAGATAAAATGGAACATATTCACCAGTTAAAATCCGGTTTTGGATTTATGACAGATGTTACAAAAATATTTATAAAAGCGGACGGTCTTTCAGGAAAACGCTTAGAATCAATATTAGAGATTGATTTTGGGATAGAAGTTGAAAGCGCGTCAGATGAAGGTATTTTGATATTGTCTAATATCGGAAATAAAAAAAGTGATTTTCAATATTTGGCACAATGCTTACATAAAATTGATACCCATAATTACAAAGATATTTATTATCTGGAAAACAAAAAGCACATGCCGATGCTAACACCGATAATTAAGAAAAATTTGCGAGATGCATATTTTTCAAAAAAAGAAATCATTCCAAAATCTGAGGCAGTAGGCAGATTGTCAGGAGAAGTTGTTGCTGAATGCCCACCGGGAATATCAATTTTACTTCCGGGTGAATTGATTACAGAAGCCCACCTTCCCTATCTTACCGATTACGATACCATTGAAGTTATCAAGGGGTAAATTATTTAAATATTTGAGGCAATTTGATATAAAATTTTTAATTTTTTAATATCAAGTCTTTTTATTATTGCCAAAAGATGATCTGTTAGTTCATCTTTAGTAAGATTATCTGAAAAAAAGAAATCGACATAATTAACATTTAAGTTTTTGCATAAGCGCTCAATTAAATCACTTGAAGGAAAACTTTTAGAATTTTCAATGTATGAAATATGTCTTGGCGCAACATTAACAATTTCTGCCAGCCTTTCTTGCGTTAATCCCCTTTTTTTTCTGATTGTTTTTAGCCTTTGGGCAAATACCGTTTTCAAATCTTCCATAATATTATTATGAAATAATATATTCAATTTTTACTCTGTTAAACGAAATATAAGATAAATTATTATTGACATAATAAGAAATAATAGGTAATATTATTTTATTAAAATATTACCAACGGAGAAAAATATGAACTCAAAAAAAAGTTTTCACTTACACATAAAGGGAGGGGGTATTTAATGAAAGCCTTCACACTCGCAAACGGAGAGAAACTAAGTGCAGGGGATAGGGGTAAAAGGGTAAATTCTTTAGATCCCCGCAAGTCCAATGACAATGTAACGAACCACTCACCACTCACTACTCACCATTCACTGCGTAAACGCGTAGCCTTTACGCTCGCAGAGGTCTTGATAGTCCTTGGCGTAATTGGGGTAGTTGCGGCGATTACTATCCCTGCGCTGATAACAAAAATTAATCAAAAAGTGGTTTCGGTTAAGAAAACAGTCATGGAAAAAAAATTACTTGAGGGCTTGAATCAATTTTCAAACAGAGAAAACGGACTGAGCGTAGAGTACAACAATACTGAAGAATTTGTACGAGGATTATCAAAATACCTAAAAATCGTAACAATATGTTCAAATACAGAACTTAACAAATGTTTTCCGTATGAAAAAATAAACTATGATGCTGATGATGGTGCAAAATCTGTAAATTTAACAAGTATTACAACAGCTAAAAAACTAAGACTGAGGGGAAATTGGTTAGATCCTGCGGGCATAGTATTAGCAGACGGTACACCGATAATTCTTAGTTATAACAATGATTGTGTTGCAAACATTGTAGTCGACCCTGATAGACCGTTAAAGGATATACCGACATCATGTATCGACGGATTATATGATAATAACGGCTCAAAAATTCCCAATAAGTTTGGCAAAGACATACAATCTCTAGGATTAGCAAGATTTAAATGCCTTATAGATGCAGGTAATGTATGTTTTGAATCAACCCCTGTAGTTCCGACACCAATAACTTACGCAGAATGTTACGCAAACAAATCTAAATATGGTATAAAAGGATGTTATTTTGCCAATGATTATTGGGCAGGAGCAATGAAGATGTGCCAAGACCAAGGTATGCATTTAGCAAAAGATGAAGAACTAACAAACTTAGCATCATACTTATACAACACAACGGTAGCACCTACAGACACAACAAATGCGATTTTAGACACTTCAAAAATACCTGATAGCATGTCCGGTTTAGGCACGTCCTGGTTCTACTTGTGGTCAAATTACGAGCAAACGGTTGACCGCGGATACTACAGGGAATTCAGAAGCAATGCAACTATGCACCCGACTTGGTCTAATGCCTATCGCAAAAACTCAGACCTCAGGGCTATTTGTGTATCTGACTAACGTTGTATAGGTGGGTGCCAAAATGCCTGTCATAAAGTAGGATAGGTAGATAAGTTTGATAAGTGCGTTACAGGGGTTTAAGGCCCTTGTAGCGCACTGTTACTTATGTCACCCTGAACTTGTTTCAGGGTCTTTTAAACGACGGAATTAACAC
>CAMNNA010000066.1 GCA_946545285.1 uncultured cyanobacterium
AATAACATTTGTCGTTGATTTTCCTTGAACAAAATCAATAAATTCAACTTTTGTATTATTTTTTCGCATAATATCAGCTTCTGGCAGGGTTTCCATAGTATAATCCGCACCTTTTGTATAAACATCAGGTTTTATTTCATCAAGCAAATTTCGAGGAGAATCTTCGTCAAACAATACAACATAATCAACACAAGACAACGCACAAAGGATTTCAGCCCTGTCGTTTTCGCTATTAATCGGACGAGTAGGACCTTTTATGGATTTAACGGATTTGTCGGAATTCAAAAGAACAATTAAATAGTCTGCAAATGATTTCGTTTTTTGTAAATATCTTACATGCCCGACATGCAAAATATCAAAACAACCGTTAGTTGCTACAACCGTTTTTCCACTTTTGTGAAGTTTTTCAACAAATTCAGAAATATTTACTCTTGATAACACTTGACCCATAAATTTACTGCCTTTATTTTAAAACAAATCCATTTCAATAAGTTTTTTACAAATTTTTACGGTGTTTAAAGCCGCACCTATTCTTAGATTATCAGCAACACACCAAAGGGAAATCCCGTTTTTAAATGCTAAATTTTTGCGAATCCGTCCTACATAAACAGGATTTACATTGGAAGAATCAATTACTGTCGGATACTCATAATTATCAGGATTGTCAACAACTTTTATATCATCTTGCTCATTAAGAATTGAACGAACTTCATCAGGCGAAACTTCATTTTCAAATTCTATATCAACAGCTTCGGAGTGGCTTCTGTAAACAGGAACTCTGACTGCCGTACAAGAAATAGGAATGTTTTCATCCAAATGAAGAATCTTTTTTGTTTCATTCACGACCTTCATTTCTTCTTTTGTGTAACCGTTTGAAGTAAAAACATCAATTTGCGGTATAACATTAAAAGCAATATTTTTCTTAAAAGCCGAAGGTTCATAACTTTGATTATTTAATGACGCTTTTGTACTTTCCGTTAATTCATTTATTGCCTTCAACCCCGCACCCGATACAGATTGATAAGTAGAAACAATTAATCTTTTGATTTTGAATTTTTCATTTAAAGGCTTTAAAACAGGCATCAACTGGGAAGTAGAACAGTTCGGATTTGCCACAATACCGTTATGATTTTTCAAATCCTCATCATTAACCCCCGCAATAACCAACGGAACATCTTTTTCCATTCTAAAAGCCGATGAATTATCAACCAAAACACCGCCGCGTTTTACAATTTCAGGAGCAAAGCGCATAGAAGTCCCACCGCCGGCTGATGCCAAAACAATATTCACACCGTCAAAACTTTCCGGTTTCGCTTCTTCAACTGTATATTCTTTTCCTTGAAAAGTTAATTTAGTTCCTGCACTTTTTGCACTTGACAAAAATTTTATTGAATTAAATTCAATTTTCAATTCATCAATAATGCTTGTTATTTCACGGCCAACAACACCTGTAGCACCTAAAACCGCTATATTTGGTAATCTTTTTGACATGTTTAACTCCATTTACATAAATACTACGTTTTTATCTCAAACTACAGTAGCGCAATTATTTTGAGATTACAACAGATATTAATAAATATTAAAGGTTAAATTAACAATCCGAAAAACAAAGCAACAAATCCCGCCGCAACCATTGCAGGCCCAAACGGAAGATACATACCGTTTTCGCGATGTTCTTTTATTCCGAAAAGCAATTCTTTACAAGCCATAATACCTATAATTAAAAGAATTATTGTACTGCACCACATTGCAATATTATTTGAAAACCATCCGGCGCTTTGTGCATAAGTATATCCGGCTGAATAAATTATAAATGCGCTTACAGATCCTAATGTAAACCAATCTTTATTATTAATAAGTTTTTTTATAAATACAGGAATTGTAAGTATTAACTGAATAATTACGGCTAAAATTAAAATTTCGCAAACTGCTTTTGCAATAGGCAAAAACCCCGAATAAACTCTTGCATCATATATAAATCCGCCAAAAACAGCGCCCAAACCAGCCGCAATATAAGAATCCCCCTCCCCGAACGTTCTTGTTCCGACTAAAAGAATCCCTAACCTTGCAACAATTTCCATAATTAAAAATCCTAATGCAGCAGCAGCAATAGAATAAAATACAGGTGAAGTTATAAAAAAGTTTAAATCAATTTTAGGGATACCAAAATTTTGACAATATATTACAAACTGAAAAGCAGCCATTATTACACTGTATAAAATTCCGACACCAATTAAAGAATAGGTATGAATATCCGCAACTTTTTGTTCTAAAATATCAGTTCCCGCCAAAATTATAAATAAACAGGAAACAATCAAAGAAAAAACATAAATTATCAATTGGTCCCAGCCTATAGGATTTATTACACTTAACCCAAATAAAGGATCTATCGGCATGCAAAACCTAAATAGCAATCCCACAAAAACCAATCCCGTAAAAAGTTCAACTATAGGATACTGTATACTTATTGGTTCGTGACAAAATCCGCATTTCCCTTTTAAAAATATATAAGACAATACGGGAATATTATGATACCACTTTAGGGGATGCTGACATTTTGGACATTTTGATCCCGGAAAAACTATTGATTCTCCGCTAACAGTTCTTAATATAACAACATTCAAAAAACTTCCGACAACAAGTCCTGTTATAAATATAAACGCAATGATTACAAGTGATAATGCCATTTTTCTCTCCTTTTATACTTTATTCATCTCATCATTAATTACATTATACATTCTGTGAAGTGCTCTTTTTATAATCCTTGAAACCTGAGTTGAAGAAACGTTTAATCTGCAGGCGATTTCTTTTCTTGGAATAGACTCAAAATAATAATCATATATGACGGATTTATCAGGTTCAGAAAGTTTGGAAAGCGCGTATTCAATCATTTTCTTATTTTCATAAGTTTGCTGGAATGTTTCATCCTCATCAGATTGAATTCTGTCTATCAAAGTTTCAGTCCCGTCAACAGAATAAACATTTTGATCCAGCGAAACCATATTTTGGATCAATTCAATATTCATAATTGCGGAAACTTTTGACTCTGACATTTTTACATAGTTTGCAACCTGCTTAACGGAAGGTATTCTTGAATCTGAATCTGACAATTCTTCAATAGCTTCTTTTATTTTGTTAATGTTAGCAGATGTTTCTCTGGGGGATTTAACCATATTTGCTTTATCTCTTAAATAATGCATAATTTTACCTTTTATAAATTTAGAAACATACGTTTTAAAACTCCCTTTTTCGTTTTTTGAATAAGTCTCAATGGCTTTTAAAACGCCCAAAGCACCAACTTGAACTAAATCATCTTTAGAAATTAAAGATGGTAAAGGATAAAATCCTGCTACAATTTTATTAACAAGTTTCATAGTTTCTTGAATCAAATCAATATATAAAACATGCCTTTTACGGGGGTCTTTTTCAGACTTATACCCCAAAATTAAATCTTCTAACTTTTCTAATTCACTGATTTTTGTTTCCACTTTAATCCTTACAAACACCCCGCTAGTACCTTTGATTATAACATATAATTAAGAAGATTGCAAAATTTTATTTTTTCGTGTTACTATTTTTATGTATTGAACGTATTAGGGAGCAAAAAATGATTACAGTAAAAGATGTTGAACACGTTGCAAAACTTGCAAGATTAGAATTAACAGAAGACGAAAAAGAACTATACACAAAACAATTGGGAGATGTTTTAAAATACGTTGACCAAATGAATGAAGTTGATACAACAAATGTTAAACCTATGACTCAAGTTATAGATTTTGTAAACGTTGTAAGAGAAGATATACCTAATCAGGAAATTTCGAAAGAAGCCTTAATGGCAAATGCTCCTGAAGAAGAAGACGGATTTTTCAAAGTTCCGAAAATTAATTAGAATTTAGTGAAAATTGAGATGTGAATAGTGAACAGTTCGTATAGGGTTTAATTCAATTTTCTTATCAGGCAAGGAAATTAAAAAGGGGTAAATAATAAATGACTAAATATATATTTATTACAGGAGGGGTAGTAAGTTCTTTAGGAAAAGGAATTGTTGCCGCATCATTAGGAAGATTATTAAGATCAAGAGGATTCAGCGTAATTAACCAAAAGTTTGATCCTTATATAAATGTTGATCCCGGCACTATGAGTCCGTTTCAACATGGCGAAGTTTTTGTAACAGATGACGGAGCTGAAACTGATTTGGATTTGGGGCACTACGAAAGATTTACAGATACAAATTTAGGAAAATTTAACAACGTAACATCAGGCAGTGTTTACCAAACCGTAATTGAAAAAGAACGCAGAGGAGATTATTTAGGCGCAACTGTTCAAGTAATTCCGCATATTACAAATGAAATTAAATCAAGAATTTTAGGAGCAACAAAACAATTTTGTCCGGATTTTCACATTATTGAAATCGGCGGAACAATAGGGGATATTGAAAGTTTACCGTTTATTGAAGCTATACGACAATTCAAAGCAGAAGCAGGAATCGGAAACGCTATTTCAATTCATTGTACGTTACTTCCTTATTTGCCGACATCAGGAGAACTTAAAACAAAACCTTCACAGCACAGTGTAAATGTTTTAAGAAGTTACGGGATTCAACCGGAAATTTTGGTTTGCAGAACATCAAAATCAATTCCGAAAACAGAAAAAGAAAAGCTTGCGCTATTTTGCTCCGTTCCAAAAGAAGCAGTTATTGAATGCCGTGATATGAAAACAATTTATGAAGTTCCTCTTGCATTAGAATCACAAAATCTCTGTACAGTTGCACTAAAAATGCTCGGGGTAAAAGATAAAAAAGCAAAACTTGAAAATTGGGAAAAACTTATCGAAAGAATTAAAAATCCTACAAAATCAATAAAAGTGGCAATTGCAGGGAAATATACAAAGTTATCTGATGCATATATCTCGGTTGTCGAATCACTAAAGCATGCCGGATATGCGGATTCGGCATCTGTTGAAATCAAATGGATTAATTCAGAAGAATGCATAGATTTTCCGACTTGCAAAAAATTATTATCAGATGTTGATGCTGTAGTAGTTCCGGGAGGATTCGGAATTAGAGGAATTGAAGGGAAATTAAACGTAATACGTTATGCAAGAGAAAACAATTTACCGTTTTTGGGACTATGTTTAGGACTGCAGTGTACAGTTATAGAATATGCACGAAATGTTGCAGGATTGAAAGGTGCGAATTCAAAAGAATTTGATGAAAATCCAACCCATCCCGTAATTGATCTAATGATTGAACAAAAAAATGTCAAAGGTTACGGCGGAACAATGAGATTGGGGGCTTACGACTGCCATTTGAAAAAAGGAACAAAGGCTTACAAAGCATATGGAAAAGATGTCATATCAGAACGTCACCGCCACAGATATGAAGTTAATACAGAATATATAGATATTTTGAAAAAAGCGGGATTAGTTTTTTCAGGAATGTCGCCTGACGGAATGTTGTCTGAAATTGTTGAACTTCCAAAACTTGATTGGTTTGTAGCATGCCAGTTCCATCCGGAATTCAAATCCCGTCCTGACAGACCGCATCCGTTATTTAAAGGACTTGTTGATGCCGCAATAAGAAGGCATAAATAATAATTTGTTGCTGAATTTGTATTTAGCATTTAAAGAATATAAAAAGTAGTGCGTGGGTTTAACCTCGCTGTAAAAAGGGGTAATAATGAGCGAAAATTTTGAATTAAAACGATTTAATACAATCAATTTTATGAATTTAGCCTTAGGCTTTTTGGGTTTACAGTTTGCATGGCAGATGAGAATAATTCTATCAGCGCCGGTAACAGAACATTTAGGTGCTGACCCGCTAATTTATGGGCTTATTTGGCTTGCCGGACCATTTACGGGAATGGTAGTTCAGCCTTTAATAGGTGCGTTGTCAGACAAAACAAAATCAAAATTCGGAAGACGCAGACCGTATTTATTAGGCGGTGCAATTATTGCGTCAATTGCATTGTGGCTATTCCCAAATTCGGGAAATATTGCCGGCTTATTAGGATTAGATATTTACCCCTGGGCAGGACTATTAATTGCCGCTGGTTTAATCTGGGTAATTGATGCATGTATTAATATTGCTCAAGGTCCCTACAGAGCAATAATTCCTGATGTTGTAGTAAAAGAACAACATGCGATGGCAAATTCTTATATAAGTCTTGCAATAGGATTAGGTTCAGTTGTTGCAGCAGGGGTTGCGCCGTTTTTAAAATATGTTTGCCATTATGATATGCCGATTGTTTCACAATTTATTATGGCAGCGTTAACTTTCACACTTGCAATGAGCTGGACTTGCTTAACAATTAAAGAAAAAAGCACAGCAGGGGTAAATAACACAGAAGAAAACAATAATAACGTACAAAGTATCGGTTTTTGGCAATCAATGAAAGAATTTTTTGCATTATCCCCTCAGGTTGGGAAAATTTGTCTGATGCAGTTTTTCACTTGGATCGGAATGATGTGCTTAATGATATTTTTTACGGATTTTGCAATCCATACGGTTTATGGGGTACCTGATTTGTCAAAGGCTGCGCAGGATGTGAAAGATATCTTTGCACAAACTTCAACAACAGCAACTTATTATTCTCAAATTTGTTTTGCGATATTCAATTTAGTATGTTTTTTAATTGCAATTCCGATAGGAAAAGTTGCGGAAATATTCGGCAACAAAAAAGTACATATATTCTGTCTTTTGTCAATGGTTTTGGCATATTTGGGAATGGGAATATTTAAAACTTCCCCAATCGCAGTCGGAGCGTTTATGGCATTATCAGGAATAGGCTGGGCAAGTGTTTGCGCCCTTCCGTTTGCAATGTTGTCAAAATATATTAAACCGGGAACAGAAGGTTCTGTTATGGGATTGTTTAATATATTTATCGCAGGTCCGCAGGTTTTGGTTTGCACACTTGTTGCCTGGATAATAAAAAATGCAGTTTTCCCTGTTGAATACGGCATAAACGAACATTGGGAAATTACATTTTTTATCGGTGCAGTTTGTTTGTTAATTGCAGCATTAATTACAAAAACAGTGGAAGAAAAGGCAATAATAGAATAATAATTGTGTAAAGATAATGGTTGACACATTCCTTTGTTGTAAAATCTATAATATTTTTGCGATATCTGTTATATTCTTTTAACCATCTTGCACTATTAATTTTTTGATATATTATATGTTTGTAAATGGGGAGATTTTTCCCTATAAAAGGGATATAAATAAGGAAAATTATATATGACACTTCAAGATTGGTTTGAAAAACGTAAGCAAGCTCAGATTCAGCGACGAGAACTCGAAGCTAAAATCGAAATTGAGCCGAATCCTGATTTGTGGACTAAGTGTGTTCATTGCGAAGCTCAATTATTAAAAGAAGACTTAGAAAAAAATGATATGGTTTGTCCTCTTTGCAATTATCATTTCAGGGTTAATTCAAGAAAACGAATTGAACAGTTGTTTGACAAAGATTCTTTTGAAGAATTGTTCTCAGATATAAAACCGTCTGATCCTTTGGATTTTGTTGATACTGAAAGCTATAAAGACAGAATTGCGCGCGCACAAGAAAATACAGGATTGAATGATGCTGTTATAACCGGCATAGGAGAAATTGACGGTCATAAAACTGCTGTTGCCGTTATGGATTTTGATTTTATGGGTGGTTCAATGGGCAGTGTTGTCGGAGAAAAAGTAACAAGAATTATTGAAAAGGCAATTGAAAAAAGGCTTCCTGTTCTTGCGATTACGTCTTCCGGTGGTGCCAGAATGCAGGAAAGCGCGTTGTCTTTGATGCAAATGGCTAAAACATCTTGCGCTTGCGCAAGATTAGATGAAGAAGGTTTGTTATATATTAATTTAATTACTGACCCGACATTTGGCGGAGTTACGGCAAGTTTCGGAACATTAGGCGATATTATAGTGGCAGAACAAGGTGCAAGAGTAGGGTTTGCAGGCAGACGTGTTATTGAACAAACTATTCGTCAAAAATTGCCTGCAGATTTCCAAACAGCAGAATATTTGATGAAATACGGTCAGGTAGATGTTGTTGCCCCGAGAAAAGATTTGAAAAAGACTTTGGCTAAGATTTTAGCTATGCACGAATAAGGAGTAGTTATGGCGTCAGCTATGGATTTTGAAAAACCTATATTAGAAATTCAAGAAAAAATAGAGGAACTTAAAAAAATGAGTTTAGAGTCCGGTTTGGATTTAAATAAAGACATTGAAATATTAGAAAAAGAAGCACAAGATTTTCGCAAAGAATTATATGATAATCTTGACCCTGTTCAAAAAATGCAAATTGCAAGACATCCCGAAAGGCCTAAATTTTTGGATTATGTCAATGCTATTTGTACTGATTTTATTGAACTTCACGGTGATAGAGTCGGGACTGATGACAGAGCAATTGTTGGCGGGTTGGCAAAACTTGACGGACGTACTGTTATGATTATCGGTACAATGAAAGGTAAATCTACCAAAGAAAATTTAGAATATAACTTTGGTATGCCTCAACCGGAAGGTTATCGTAAGGCTTTGAGATTATTTAAGTATGCTGATAAATTTAATATCCCGATTGTCACTATAATTGATACACCCGGTGCATACCCCGGGATCAGCGCCGAAAAACATGCTCAGGGCGCAGCTATTGCAATGAATTTAAGAGAAATGCAAAAATTAAGAGTTCCTGTTATAGCAATTGTATCAGGCGAAGGTTGTTCCGGTGGTGCATTAGGTCTTGCTGTTGCAAATAAAGTATATTTATTGGAGCATGCTTATTATACTGTAATTTCACCTGAAGGATGTGCCTCAATCTTGTGGCGTGATGCATCAAAAAATTTAGAAGCAGCTACCGCTCTAAAAATTACTGCTCCGCATTTGTTAAAATTCGGAATAATCGACGGTATGATTGAAGAACCGACAGGCGGTGCGCATACGGATTATGAATTGATGTCATCTAATATTAAGCAAACAATTTTAACTGCACTTGATGAATTGAAAGATATGTCAGGTGAAGAATTAAGGAATCATCGTTATGATAAATTCCGTAAAATGGGTGC
>CAMNNA010000067.1 GCA_946545285.1 uncultured cyanobacterium
GTTTAGGTGGTGTATTTATTGAAGTTATGAAAGACGTAACTTTCAGAATTGCTCCTTTAACTGATGTTGATGCAAAAGAAATGATTAAATCAGTAAAAGCATACAAATTGTTAGAAGGTGCAAGAGGAACAACTCCTGCTCAAATGGAACAAATTGAAGAAACAATTTTGAGATTATCTCAATTGGTTTCAGATTTTAGTTTCATCACCGAATTGGATATTAACCCGTTGTTAATTTCTGAAAAAACAGGTGAAGGCATAGCAGTTGACGGACGTATTAAAGTTAAAATGGAAGATGCATGCAAAGCTTTAGGCTGCCAATGCGGCTGCGGAAAGCTTGAATGTTCTTGCTCCGGTTCAAGTTGCTGCTAAGAGCAAATTAATATTTAATTTAAAAACAGGTCGGATATTTTTATCCGGCCTGTTTTTTTTATATGCGATTTAAAAGAAATACTTTTAATATTAATCTTCAACGCAAACTGTTCTTTTACATCCCGACAAATTGACCAATATAATCCTTATTATTATTACCAAAAACTATTTGCCCGGTTTCTTTTAAGCTTGGTGTTTTTCCCTGTACATCCTCAGGCTTGAATTTTATTATATCTTTGCCATCTTTACCATTTACGTTAAATCGTTGATAACTTTCAGGTATTCCTTTTTGATTATAATTAATTACATGTATGCCTCGACCAGTACCTCTGGTACTGTTTATATAAAATAACTGCTTACTCCCATCTTCGTTCACAACCAGTCTTTCATTATTACATAATATATATTTACGATTGGCCTTTTTAAAGGTAATTTTTGTTTCTCCTTGGATTTTTTCTGTTTGCAAATCAGTACAAGTTGGATCTTGACGCAAAAAATCAATAATTCCATCGTCATTCAAATCAATATCAATATCATCAAGAAAAGCATTTTCCAAAATATCCGGGTTTATTTCTTTATGTTCTGTTGCAGTTACTGCATCTGTCTTAGGTTGATTTCCTCCTGTCGTCAGAGGTAACGGAGGCTGCTTCGACAGTTTTGGATTACCTGGTTTTTCTAGCCAGCGCCCTATTTGATTATCAGGCATAAAACTGTTTTTTGTTACTTTAAACATAATAAATCTCCTTAAATATTTATACTCTCGTTAAGCACACATTGCTTATAAACATGTAAAAACATTTTCGTTAAAAAAATTGCCTTAACAATTCATGCAATATTTGGCGTATTGCACAGGATAATTGCTTTTGGGGTGTTTTAAAACTCATCTTTACAAAACTTTATAGTTTGTCAGAAACAAATAAATTATTTTCGTTATAACCGGTTTTTTAGTTGAGTTCTTTAAGCATTGACATTATTGCCAGGAATTTTTCATAGACATCCATGTTTTTTGTGACAGAAGAGTTCTTTATGGCATACCCAATACCTTCAGGAGATAACAAGATATATTTAAAGAATTCTTTACTGTGTTTGTTTCCGTATTTTGAAAGTATTTCTTCTACTTTCCCTATTTTCATCTTTTCATTATCGGAGTCTAACAAAAATCTGGCGCTTCCACCGTATTCGTTTTTGATAAAATCGGCTATTTTATGCTTAAAACTTCTTGCTTCAGGATGTTTTGAATTAATCGCTCTGGATAATGCATAAATATAAATAGACATATCATTTTCGCCTTTTGCGCTTCCTAAAGAAGTTTTTTCAGGTGTATATTCTTTTAAAATTTCAATAATTTCGTTTACAATGCTTTTGGTTTCAGATTCAGATAATGGTTTTTTATATTTCAAATAACGAGCATTCATATAATTATCTACATTCGTCAGAGAATCACCAATCATATTTTTTAACGGAATTAAATCTGCCAATGGGCGTGCAAACATTCTTGATGATAAATATTCATCTTGATAATATTTAAAAAATCCATCTATAAATGCTTGTATTCCGGCTGAAATTTCATTTGCATATTTTCTTTCAAAATGATCATTGATATCTTTTGTTTTATCCAATAATTTTTCTTCGGTACAAAAATCTTCTACATTAAACGGGTATTCAATATTTTCTTTGGTTGCGTGTAATATTAATGCCATTTTGTAATCTTGATTCGCTATTGGGTGTCTTAATACAAAATTTGTATAACTGTTAGTAAATTCTGACGGGAAAATTCTTAAGTTATCTGCCAAAAGACGGGTTACATCAGTATTTAAATCTGCGTATAGATTAAAATTTTCCCCTCCAATCGTGTAATTATATTCTTTGAAATTAGCTGAATGAGCGTCTAAAGAGTCCGTCATTGCCAATATTTCATTTTTAGTATTTAGATCTTTATCAGTTTTTAAGTTATTCTCGTTATCAATTATATTATCTTCAATATTTTGAGGTTTTGCAAACGCAGTTTCAGGGTCAAAATCTTTCAAAACTTCTTCATAATAGAGTTGTTTTTCATTATGCAATCTGTCGTTTTCTTCTCTTTGCGGTTTAATAGAACGCGCATAATCTAAAAGTTCTTGAAATTCTTCATTATTTCCGTCTGCACCGTAAGTTAAGAAAAATAATTTTATCGTATCTGAAATTGCCTGAGATTGCATTTCCCTCATATAAGGATTTCTTTTCCAATATGCTTCTAACTTTTCTTTTTGATTTTTAGGAAGATTTTCATAGTCTCCAAAGAAATTCCTCATTTCGTCTGATGCGTGTGTTTTTTCTAAGGAAACAGACATAATTTCGCTTAAGTATCTTTGAATAAAATGGAGTTTTGAGTCTTGTTCTTTAATGCCTTTTCTTTTTAATTGTTTGGCTGTTTCGGATTTGTTCCCGCGAGATTTAACAATGGCATCTGTTATATCATTTACTTCTCTGTCATTTAAATTAAATTTTGGTTTTTCCGCTCTTGGTTTAGTTGAAGTGTTATCTGAATTATTAGTCTTTATTCGTGATTCAATTGCTTTTCTTGGTTTGTGATTAATTGTATAATCTTGTCTTGTTGCAATAAAAGAGTGCCAGAATGATTTATTCGGAAAATATATTCCGTAAGCTCTTAATGTATTATAGTCAAGCGGAGAAACACCTTTATAATGAACTGATAAATCTTTAACAAACGATTTTTGAATTTCATCGAGTGTTTTTCCTTCTAAATAAATTTTTTTCAAAAGATACATTCCCAATGTATCATTAGATGTTTTAAACGGTCTCATTTCTCCATCTGACATCAGATCAATTTCTTTAATAGTTCGTGTTACAATTGACGGCTTGTCATGAAGAGTTTGAAATAACGGTTCATCAGGATAAATTCTTTTTACATCGTCTAATTTTTCCAATTTGTTTACATCTTCAAAAACAGTTCTCATGATTTGAGAAGGCGGCATAAACTGCCGATCTTCAAAATCGTCATAAAGGTAATCTTTCATCGAATCAGGCATTCCTTTAACGTTGAATTCCTGCTGATAGAAGTCTTCGGGTGTTCTTCCTCCTGAAAAACTTATATTAAAATCCTTATAGGCATATACGGGTAAATTATTTTTTGTTTCTGCAGGATTTGTTGTTGTTTGTTTGCGTTTGTTTTGGTAATTGTCATTTAATAGGGGTAAAATACTGATTTTTTGAACTTTCATTTAATTATTCTCCATTTTTTTATTTTTAAAATCTGTAAATATAATTTTTGATATATGTGGGTTAAAATATTTATTTATGTTAAGATATAAATAATAGAATGGAGAATATGGTATGTGTGAAATAGTTACAATTGGAAGTGCGACAATGGATGTTTTTGTAGAATGTGATGGTGCGAATATTGTTTCGGTTCGCAAAAAAGATCATTCGACGGATTTTATGAGTTATCCTTACGGGGCTAAGCTTGAAATATCAGATTTTGATACACAAGTCGGAGGAGGCGGGGTTAATACCGCTGTTAATTTTTCAAATTTAGGTTTTGACACTTGTGCAATTTTTAAAGTGGGGGATGATATATATTCTAAAGGCTTGTTTGAGTTTTTCAGACATAAAAAAGTCAATTTGGATTCGGTAATTCAGGATAAAAAAGATACAACAGGATTTTCAATTATTTTGACAAGTTTTGAAGGGGATAGAACAGTTTTAGCACACCGTGGTGCGAACGCTCATATAAAAAAATCTGAAATAAATTTTGAAGCGATAAAACAAGCTCTGCTTTTATATATTGCACCATTAAACGGTGATAGTAACAAAGTTTTGGATGATATTGTAAAATATGCAAAAGAAAATGATACATATGTTTGTTTTAATGCCGGATCAACAGGTATTAAAAAGGGGTTCGGATATTTGAAAAAGATTTTGGCACTTGCTGATATCGTTGTTATGAATAAAGAAGAAGCATCAATGGCAACAGATATTAAATTAAGATCTGACACAAAAGATGAAAAATTTTCTCAAGAGTTAATTCATCCTGATCTAAAAAAGATGTTTCATAAATTAAAGATTTCGGATTATCAGGTAATCGTAATTACAGATGGCAAGCATGGCGCATATGCTTATGACGGGAAAAAATATTATTATTGTCCGACTTTTGAAGGCCCTGTAGCTTCAACTCTTGGCGCGGGAGATGCTTTTGCGTCAACATTCTGTGCTGCTATGTCAGAAAAACAATTTAATTTGGATATTTCAAAATCATTAGTTGCCGCATCTATAAATTCAGGTGCTGTTGTTTCGGAATTCAGCGCAACTCAAGGACTTTTGGATTTTGATAAAATTATTGAAATTATGGATAAAAACCCTCAATATCGGACTATTACAGAAAAGGAAGATGATTAATTATGAATATTGCAATTTATCCGGGAAGTTTTGATCCTGTGACTAAAGGGCATTTAGATATTTTAAAAAATGCCTCCGAAATTTTTGATAAAGTAATAATAGCTGTCGCACATAACGGAGCTAAAAAGGGTTTTCTTCCTGTCGAGAAAAGAGTGGAATTGATAAAAAAGAGTATAACCGGCATGAATAATGTCGAAGTCGATGCTTTTGAAGGTTTAACGATTGAATATGCTAAAAAAAATGGCGCAAAAGTTTTGATAAGAGGATTGAGAGCTGTATCTGATTTTGAATATGAAATGCAGTTATCTCAAACAAACAGTGCGCTCTGTGATGAAATTAAGACCGTATTTTTAACGACTAAGCCAAAATATAATTTTATATCATCAAGCACAATAAAAGAAATCCTTGAAAACGGCGGAGATATCTCTAAATTTGTTCCTGATGCAGTGTTTGAATATCTTTCAAAATTGAGTAAAAGGAACATGTAAACATATGTAATCATGGTTTAAAATATTATTTGACAATTAAAAATTGCTTATGTAATATGTTGGTATAAAATGTGAAAGGGATGTGAGGGAAAACAATGCCGCAAAACGGAGTGTATGATTTATTAAAATTATTGGATTTAGCGCTTGATGACGGGTATAATATATTAAAATATACCGTTGTTAATAAAAAAGAAATTGAAACTTTGATTGACAGAGTTTATGCAGCTTTGCCGGTGGAAGTGCAGGAAGCAAGATTGTTCTTAAAACGTAAAGAAGAATTGCAAAAAGAAGCTGAGCAGCAAGCACAAAAAATTGTTCAAGATGCAAAAGCCGAAGCGGAAAGAATGCTTTCTGAATCAGATAGAATTAAAGCAATTGAAAGAGAAGGCAACAGAATTAAAAATGAAGTTGTTGCTGAATGTGAAAATATTAAAAGAACTGCTTTGCAAGAGGCTGAAAACATCAGACTTCAAGCAACTGAAGAAGCTATGAAAATAAGAGAAGGTGCTGATTTATATGCAAAACAAGTCTTAAACAGCTTGGAAGGCAATTTGGTTCAACTTCAGGAAGTTGCTAAAAACGGGCAAATTTATATGGAACAGCTAAAAACCGATGCAAACAGATATGCTCAACAACCGTCTGATAATAGCGGCGGCTGGGTAACTAACAGAGATTCCAAAAGATTGTAATTATTAAAAAATAATTCTATTAAAAAAAACGGATTCTATGATCCGTTTTTTTTAATGAAAAAATATTTCAACTTGTATTATTTGTTTACAATATATTTGATTTTTTTTATTTTTGTAATATTATGACTACGTAAGCCGATGAAAAATAGAATGTGTCTTTCACATTCTATTTTAAATAGGAAAGAAGTTTAATAAAAATAAAGGAAATAAAAAATGGGAATCAAAGGTAAAAACGACAGAATGGTAGTTATGGCTTGTGAAGAATGCAAGGAAAGAAACTACACTACAACTAAAAACAAAAAAAATATTAAAGAAAGATTAGAACTTAACAAATATTGCCCTAAGTGCAAAAAAACAACTGTGCATAAGGAAACAAAATAAAAGTTTGATAGGTTTGATAAGTAAGATAAGTTCTTAACGTGTTAAAAATTTCAGGCTTAATTGAAACCAAAAATTAAAAGTAAACGAAATAAACTTACCACGCTTATCAAACTTTAAACATGCGTCCTTAGTTCAGTTGGTAGAACGTCGGTCTCCAAAACCGGATGTCGAGGGTTCGAGTCCTTCAGGGCGCGATTTTAAAACTACAAAGGATAATTACTATGAATGATAACAATAACGCAATGGTTGAATCAATTAAAAATTACTTCCGAGGTGTGAAAACCGAATGGGGGAGAATAAGTTGGCCTGAAAAAAATCAGGTTATTGTTGAAACTGTTTGGGTTATAGGTATTGTTATAGTATTTACTGCGGCTATATATTTGGTCGATGTGGTATTCAAATGGGTGCTTAGTTTTATAAAATAGAATTTAACCAAAATTTATAAAGGTGGCTTATGACTAAAAAAGAAAAAACAATGGAAGAACAATTGAATGAAGAATTAGAAGCTGAAAGAGCTTTGGAAGCTGAAAAAGAACAGGAACAAAAAGCCAAAAAAAGTCAAAAAAGATGGTATATTGTTCACACATATTCAGGATATGAAAACAAGGTTAAAGTTAACCTTGAAAAACGTATCGAATATATGAACATGGCTGATAAAATCTTCAGAGTAGAAGTTCCGCAAAAGACAGTTGTTCAAATGAAATCCGGCAAAAAACAAGAACGTGAAGAAAAAATCTTCCCTGGTTATGTTCTTGTGGAAATGATTATGGATGAAGATAGCTGGTATGTTGTAAGACACACTACAGGGGTTTCAAAATTTGTAGGTTCTGTTAAAAAACCTATCCCTGTTCGTGAAAGTGAAATTAAAAGAATATTACATAAAACATCATCTCAAGTTGAAAAAGTTGAACTTGATGTTAAAGTCGGTGATAAAATCAGAATTATTTCAGGTCCGTTTGCGGACTTTGATGCTGATATTATTGAAGTTTATCCTGATAAATCAAAACTCAGAGCAAACGTTTCAATCTTTGGGCGTGAAACTCCAGTTGAATTGGAATATAACCAAATTAACAAATTATAATTTTAAAGATTCTTCGCCGGATACGTCATTCTGAGTAAAGCGAAGAGTCTGATAAATAAACAATTCAGAATGACAAGTAGTACAAAAAAGGTGGAAGGATTTTTCCCCTCTTGCTAAAGGGAAAACCGTTAGAACCACAAAAGGAGAAAAAAATGGCAAAAAAAGTAGTAGGAAAAATCAAGCTTCAAATTGAAGCAGGCAAAGCAAATCCGTCACCACCGGTTGGTCCTGCATTAGGTCAGCATGGTGTTAACATTATGGATTTTTGTAAGCAGTTTAATGCTAAAACTCAAGACAAAGCAGGATATATCATTCCTGTAATTATTGATGTTTATGAAGACAGAAGTTTTACTTTTGTTTTGAAATCACCACCGGCTCCGGTATTGATTAAAAAAGCATTAAATATTTCTAAGGGTTCTTCTGCTCCAAACAAAGATAAAGTTGCAGAAATTACAAGAGCTCAATTAGAAGAAATCGCAAAAATTAAAATGGACGACCTTAATGCAACTACAATGGACGCTGCAGTTAAAATGATTGCAGGTTCTTGCAGAGCAATGGGTGTTACAGTAAAAGAAGATTAGTACAAAATGGAAGGATTATAAATATCCGTTAACACCATGAAAGGAAAAAATAAAATGTCAAAATTAACAAAAAAACAACAAAAAACTCAACAAATGTTAGAAGGATTTGTTCAACCTTCTACAGCTGTTGATGCAATAAAAAAATTGCAAGAAATTTCAAAAGAAGTTTCAAAGTTTAACGAAACAGTAGAATGCCACATGAGATTAGGTATTGATGTTCGTCAAGCAGATCAGCAAATCAGATCAACTGTAGTTTTACCTGCAGGTTTAGGAAAAACAGTCAGAGTTTGCGTTATTGCAAAAGGTGCAAAAGCAACTGAAGCAACTGATGCAGGAGCTGATTTTGCAGGTGCTGAAGAAATTATTGATAAAATCTCTGATGGCTGGTTTGAATTTGATACATTGATTGCAACACCTGATTGTATGGGTATGTTGGGTAAATTGGGTCGTGTTTTAGGACCTAAAGGTTTGATGCCGAACCCAAAAACAGGTACAGTTACAATGGATGTAGCAAAAGCAGTTAAAGATGCAAAAGCAGGTAAAGTTGAATACAGAGCAGACAAACAGGGTATGATTCACTGTCCGATCGGTAAAGTTCAATTCAGCGAAGAAGATTTAATTAAAAACTATGCGACTTTGGCTGATGCAGTGTTAAAAGCAAAACCGTCAAGCGCAAAAGGTACTTTTGTTAAATCAGTTTACTTATCAACAACAATGGGACCTGGTATTAAATTAGATCCAAAAACTTTTGCAGCAGAAGTTAAAGAATTAGTTTAATAATTTTTTAAATAATTAAAGCAAAAGCGCCTTTTAAAGTAAAAGGCGCTTTTTTTGTATTTATAACTTTTATTCGAATATAGCTTTAATCACCTACACAAACAGCCCGAATGTTCTTGCCGTCGCGGCCGTTGCGGAACCTGCTCGAGCCCGACGAGCCGAAGTTCCGGTACCACGCGAAGTAAGTGTCGTTGGTTGAACTGGCCCACAAGTAGTACCAGGAAGAGCCTAAGCCACTA
>CAMNNA010000068.1 GCA_946545285.1 uncultured cyanobacterium
TAATCAACAGAGAAGATTTCTCGGATATCATCCATTGTAAGAGATTTTGTAATATTACGATCAACGGAAATTACGCTGTCTACCAAATCGCGTTTTATTGTTTTAAGATTTTGAATTTTTTCTTCAACAGTATTTCTTGTAATCAATCTGTATACAAATACTTTTTTAGTTTGTCCGATACGATAAGCACGGTCAGTTGCTTGGTCTTCAACAGCAGGATTCCACCAAGGGTCATAGTGAATTACATAATCCGCACCGGTCAAGTTCAAACCTGTTCCGCCGGCTTTTAAACTGATTAAGAATATCGGTATTGTCGGATCATTATTGAATCTGTCAACTGCAGATTTTCTGTCTTTGGTTTTTCCTGTTAAATATTCGTATTTAATGTCTGATTTATCAAGCCAATCTTTTACAATATCAAGCATATTTACAAACTGGCTAAATAACAAAATTCTGTGACCTTCCGAGATAATTTCTTCAAGCATAACTTTAAGTTTTTCAAATTTTCCTGAAGACATTACATTTGTAACATTATCTTTGTCATAGAGTTTTGGATGACAACAGATTTGGCGCATACGCAACAACGCTGAGAAAATAGATAATCTGCTTTTTTCAAGTCCGTTTTGCTCGATTGATTTAAATAATTCTTCTTTTGTTGAATCAAGAACTTGTAAGTAGAAATCTCTTTGTTCATCAGTAAGTTCACAGTATGCAACGTTTTCAACTTTATCAGGCAAATCTTTTGCAACATCACGTTTCATACGACGCAAAATAAACGGATAAATTTGGAGTTTCAAACGTTTTTCAACAATTTTATCATGACGTTCCATAATCGGATTAACGTAATGAGAGTTGAAATCACCCATTGAAAATAAAAATCCCGGCATTAAAAAGTCAAATACAGACCACAATTCTTCCAGTTTATTTTCAATCGGAGTACCTGATAATGCAAGTTTATGAGATGCCTGCAAAGTCTTTACGGCTTGCGCAGTTTGAGAAGTAGCATTTTTGATATTTTGCGATTCATCAAGAATTATATATCTGAAATTTATATCTCTCAATTTATCAATATCACGTCGAACCAATGCATAACTTGTTATAACAATATCATATTCAGGAATTTTTTTGAAAAACTGTTTTCTTTCTCCCCCCTGAAGTTTTAAACAAGTCAATTCCGGCGCAAACTTTTTAATTTCATTTTCCCAGTTAAAAACAACAGTAGTAGGCGCTATAACTAAAGTCGGGCAAGGGCCGTCTTCTTCTTTTGCTTTTTGAATAACAGTCAGAGCCTGAAGTGTTTTACCTAAACCCATGTCATCTGCTAATATACCGTTTAAACCGTACTTGTACATAAACCAAAGCCAGCCAAAACCCTTTAACTGATATTCTCTAAATTGAGCTTTTATCCCTGCAGGTAAAGACAAATCTTCAGAAGTTGAAAATGTTGACATTTGATTCCAAAATGTTTCAAATCTTTCACTCAAAATCAATTCAACCCCTAAATTTTGAAGTTCGTTTATTAATCCGGCACGATAAGTTTTTACCGTAAATCTGTTGTCATCATTTCTGTATACATCAAATGAGTTGAAAGTTCTCATCATTGCATAAATACTTTTGACCGGATACTCTACAAATCCCAAACTCCTTATTCTTGAATACTTTTCATCTTTTTGAACAGTATCATATATATCGTCAAAATTGATTATCTCATCCCCTGCTTGACCGTATACACTAACATCAAAACTATCCGGCTGTTCATCTGAAAAGTCTATTTTTGCACATAATTTAAACGGGTTTTCCATAATTTTGAAAAATGACATATCGTCTTTTTCTTCAAATTTCCACCCTTCACCGGCTTGTTTTAGATAATAATTGTAAAAATCTATTGCGTTTTCTTTTTCTAATGCCAAATTATTAGTTTGCATAGGAACAAATTTACAAGCCAAAAGCATTGCGTAAGCTTCGTTTTCATGTTTTATATCCCGCTTTATCCAATAAATCATATCTTCATCAGATTTTTTTACAGTAATATACGGAGATTTTTCAGCCGCAGTCTTTGAATAAGGAACTCTTACCCCGTCATATTCAAAATCCAAAGATGCTTTTAAACTCTGATCATAGTCAATACCCATAGTAACAACATTTATCGGAGGTCGTTTTTCAAGCATTAATTTTGATATTTTTTCATCAATATTAACATCTATTAATTCTCTCAGTTTCGGAAGATCTTCATAAATAAATTTTCCGCACTCGGAATCTTTTAAATCCGTAAATGATGCTTTTGATATGTTTTGAGGCACAGATTGTATCGCAACATTTGTCGGGAATATTATATTTTTATATCTGCCCCATTTCAAATGTCTTGAAAAATATCTCACTTCTTCAAACGGATAAACATCATCTTTATCAGGTCTGTTCCATTCTAAAGATAATAATAAATTTCCGGCAGTCTGAGATAAATTAACGTTTAAAACCAGTTTCCACTCTTGATCGGTAAATTTTAAACGATCTTTTGTTTTTTCATCTAAAACTTCGTCTGCTTTTGATAACAATGAAAACAACGGTCCGAATTTTGCAATAGGAATGTCATACCATCCGGCGCGTTTGTCTTGGCGCGAAATTTTTAGCAATTGCTGGAATATTAAAAGCTCAACTTTTTGTGATTCGTTTAGATTAAAATTTTTATCTTGTTTTTGCGCCTCTATAACAGCCCGCATTATAGGCTCAATCTGACGAACAATCTTATCAGTTTCTCTTGAACGAACCAAAATTGAGAAAAAATTAGCTTTTCTTTTAGGGTTAAAATGAAAAATATAATTTCCTTGAGGTTCCTGGGTTAAGGCAGTATTTTCATCAGGGAAATCAAATTCCAATCCAAATTTAGTTTCAAGCCAGTCTTCATAAGCATGAGCATCAATTGCTTTAAGCGCAACAGCAACAGCATGTTTACACCACTCATCTTTTAACGGACAATTACAGCGGGCTTCTACGCGATTTTTTTTAAATATTAAATCAGTATTATAATGATCCTGAAAATTCCCTTTGACTTTTGCCATATAGAAATTTTTTTCAGGATAATCATCAAATACCATATCTTTTAAATGGTATTCATAACCTCTGCGCCATGCTCCTGCTGTAGCATTTTCTTTTATAAATTTATAATTAAATTCCGTATTCGCCATATATTAAAATCTGCGGAAAGTATCTCTTTCTTTCACAAAGGGCTTAACTTTCGATAGATATGAGAATCTAATACCCTTCAACCTCACAAATATATTATATCGGCTACAAAATAAAAAGCAAGAGGGTGTAAATAAAAATTTTAAATGAATTAATTTCAATATATGATATTGTTACATAAAATAACAAACAGCTTGAAAAGAAAATATGTTCCTGCTAGAGTAAAAACGCTTGAGAAAATTACAAGGGAGTATAAAATGTATAATGTTGCGATAATAGGAGCCGGACCTGCGGGAATTTTTGCCGCTTTGGAAATTATGAAATTAAAACCTGAATGGAAAGTGGTTTTAATCGAAAAAGGTCAAAGGATTGAAACAAGAAAATGTCCTTTGCGCCAAGGTTCTCCAAAATGCGTAAATTGCAAAAAGTGCGGTCTTCTTTGCGGATGGGGCGGAGCAGGCGCATTTTCTGACGGGAAATTAACTCTTACTCCTGATGTCGGCGGGCATTTGGCTGAATATATGACAAGAAATCAAGCAACAGATTTGATCCGTTACGCAGATGATTTATACTTAGAATACGGTGCAACAGATGAAGTATTCGGTACTGATAAAAAAGTGTTTGAAGAACTTGAACATCAGGCAGTTTTAGCCGAATTAAAACTTGTTCATTCTCCTGTAAGACACTTGGGAACTGAAAGAAGTTTAGACGTTCTTAAAAATATGCAGGACTATCTTGATAAAAGAATAACCATACTAAATAACGTTACAGCAAAGTCATTAATTGTTGAATGCGAACAGGTAAAAGGAATTGAATTAGACAATGGCGATGTTATTTCGGCAGAATATACGATTATCGCACCGGGAAGAGAAGGCGCTGATTGGCTTACACAAGAATTTGCAAAACACAAAATCGGTATGGTTAATAATGCGGTTGACGTTGGTGTTCGCGTTGAACTTCCGGCTCCTGTATTTGAACCTTTAACATCAAAATTATACGAATCAAAACTTATTTATCATTCGCCAACTTTTGGAGATGAAGTCAGGACTTTCTGTATGAACCCTAACGGTGAAGTTGTACAGGAAAATTATTCAGGTATAGCAACTGTAAACGGACACAGCTATGCAAACTACAAAACTCCAAATACAAATTTTGCACTTTTGGTAAGTGAAAAATTTACAGAACCGTTTAAAGAACCTATCCAATATGGTCAACACATTGCAAGATTAGCAAATATGCTTGGAGGCGGGATATTAGTTCAAAGATTTGGAGATTTGTTAGACGGCAGACGTTCAACACCGGAAAGAATTAAAAACAGTGTAATTAATCCTACGTTGACTTGCGCAACCCCGGGAGATTTGAGTCTTGTTATACCTTATCGTCAAATGACAAGCATTATTGAAATGCTAAAAGCTCTCGATAAACTTTGCCCGGGAACAGCATCACGTTATACATTATTATATGGTATAGAAGTAAAATTCTATTCAGCAAGAGTAAAACTTACAAATGAACTTGAAACAGAAGGAGTTAAAAACCTCTTTACAATTGGTGACGGCGCAGGGGTAACAAGAGGACTTTTGCAAGCATCGGCTTCAGGTGTTTATGTAGCAAGAACAATTTGCGAAAGATAGTTATCGTCTGTTTGGTTTACTGTCTTTTCTTTTACACATCCCGAATTGACAATTTGTGTCATAGGTTGGTTTGCTTGCCTGCGGGGATGGCGAAGCTTTTTCCAAAACAGGTTTGGAATTATTTTTTGGCGCGGTAAAATCCTGTTTATTTTCATTTTGGTTATAGTTGTTTGACGGTAAACTTTCCTTTGAGGGAATAGATAAATCATTTGAGATATTTGCGCTGCATCCCGTTTCAAGTTCTTTGATACTACAGGCGCAAAACCCTATTGAAGCTGTAAATATAAACATAAAAAATACAATTAAAATCTTTTTCATAAAAACTCCTTATATAAAATTTTAAAAAATTTTTCAACAATTTTCATTCCCTAAAAAGAGAAAAACTTTTTGGCAATATCTCTTAACTTATTTTAATTATTTGAGATTTAATTTTTAGTTTATTTTATAATTCAAATGACAAGAGGAGAAAAATATAAAAATGGTTACAATGGAAAAAGCAAATATTGATTGGGAAAATCTTGGATTTGGATATTACAAAACTGATAAAAGATATGTTTCATATTATAAAGACGGTAACTGGGATAACGGACAATTAGTTGAAGATGAAAATATTGTATTAAACGAAAGTGCCGGAGTTTTACAATATGCACAGACATGTTTTGAAGGAATGAAAGCGTACGAAACAGTAGACGGGAAAGTAGTTATTTTCAGACCGGATATGAACGCTAAAAGAATGATTGATTCTGCAAAAAGGCTTGAAATGCCTACTGTATCTGAAGAAAAATTTATTGATGCTGTTAAACAAGTTGTAAAAGCTAATTTAAAATTTGTACCGCCTTACGGCACAGGCGCAAGTCTTTATATAAGACCTTATTTATTTGGTTCTTCACCGGTTATGGGAGTTAAACCTGCCAAAGATTATATTTTCAGAATTTTTGTATCACCTGTCGGGCCGTATTTTAAAGGCGGGTCAAAACCGATTACATTAAAGGTCAGTGATTTTGACAGAGCAGCACCAAACGGCACAGGAAATGTTAAAGCAGGATTAAACTATGCAATGAGTTTACATGCTGTTACTACTGCTCATAACGAAGGATTTGCGGAAAATCTTTATCTTGACCCAAAAACAAGAACTAAAGTTGAAGAAACAGGCGGAGCTAATTTCTTATTTATAACAAAAGATAATAAAGTTGTGACCCCGAAATCTTCAAGTATTTTACCTTCAATCACAAGAAGATCGTTAATGTATGTAGCAAAAGAATACTTAGGATTAGAAGCGGAAGAAAGAGAAATTTATTTTGATGAATTAAAAGATTTTTCAGAATGCGGACTATGCGGAACCGCTGCAGTTATTTCTCCTGTAGGCAAAATTTTTGACCACGGAAAAGAAATATGTTTCCCATCAGGTATGGATGCTCCGGGACCTGTTACAAAAAAATTATATGAAACACTCACAGGCATTCAATACGGTTTGATTAAAGCCCCTGATGGATGGATTGAAGAAATTAAGTAATTTTTGACTTTTTTAAATTTATTATTATAAACAAATCTATGAACTGGAGTGAGTTTTTTGGATTTGGTAAACAATGTCGGCATGATAAAGTACCAATAGACAGTGATATTCATTACTGCCCTGAATGCGGGGAACTAATAGAAAATCAATGGTATATAACAAGATGCTCTTGCTGCGGATTGAAGCATATAACCGTAATAAAAAAAGGCGAAATCATGCCTGAATCTGATTTCTGTCAAAATTGCGGTTCAAAAGATTATTTAGTGGAAAGAATTGATAAAATTGATTGCATAAATATCAATTACGCAGTTTTAATAAAAAGGGTAATTGATCAAAATATTAAAGAATACACCCAAAGCTGGGAAAATACTACCCAAACAACCAATTGCAAACAAAAACTGCTGAAATAATGCCGATTAAATCAGCTAATAATCCAACAGCTAAAGCATATCTTATTTTAGAAATTTTAACAGACCCAAAATATACCGCTAACACATAAAAAGTAGTTTCACTGCTTCCGACCATAACAGCCGCAAGTTTTACAGCATAAGAATTCGGATCAAGGCTGTTTGCTATATCTGAAAATACACCCAATGCACCGGATCCGGATAAAGATCTTACAATCATTAACGGGATTATATCAGCAGGGACTTTAAAAAATTCCAAAACAGGAGCAAAAGCAACCGCCAAATTATCAATAGCACCGCTTGCTCTAAGCATTGAAATTCCAACCATTATCGCAACTAAATACGGGATAATATTTACCGCAATTTTAAAACCGTCTTTTGCGCCATCTGTAAATTCTTCGTATAAAGGAACTTTTTTTACAATCCCAACAGTCAAAATAGTTAACAATAACACCGGCAAAGCCCAAAGGGAAATGAGGTTCAAAATATTAGTCATTTTCCCCTCCTTTAGCTTTTACATCTTGGGGTGGAAAAATTTTTGAAAATAATTTTGATAAAATTATTGCACTCAAAAATGCAATTGTCGTAACCAGCAAAGTCGGAGCAATAATTTCAGTCGGATTTTGATACCCTACAGAAACTAAAACAGCCAAAACAGTTGTCGGAATAAGCTGAAATCCTGCCGTATTCATACCTAAAAACATACACATCGCATTTGATGCTGTCGATTTATCTTTATTTTCTTTTTGCAATTCTTCCATTGCTTTAAGCCCGAAAGGAGTAGCCGCATTTGAAAGCCCAAAAGCATTTGCGCTGAAATTCATAGCTATATCACCTATTGCAGGCGAATCATGAGGAATTTCGTTAAATAGAATTTTTGTTACAGGTTTTAATGTTTTTGAAATCCAATCAATAATCCCTGATTTTTCGGCAATTCGCATAATTCCAAGCCAAAATGCCATAATTCCTATTAGCGAAAACGCAACCTTTACTGACAATTCAGCACCGGACATTATCGCATTAACAACATCTTGAAGTTTTCCGTTAATTGCACCGCAAATTATCGAAATAACTATTAAAAGATAAAAAATCCAATTCACAAAATTATATTATCATAAAAAATTAATTTTTATTATTGAGCTAAAATTCTTTGAATTTCGGCTTCGGTTCTATCTGCATATGCCATTGCCTGATCATATTTTGTCATATCAGGTTTTTGAATAATAACACCCTGAGGGGAAGGAATGTAATGTCTTTCAGGTTCTATCGGATTTTGAGCAGATTCATTTTGAACATTATTTTGCGGTTTATAAGGGTTTACACCGCCGTTGTTCATTGTATTTTTGATTAAATTTGAATCACTTTGATAAGAATTAGGATCTCTTGGACCTGTCGGAACATTTTGACCGTTGAAAGGATTTGATGCATTCGGATTATTAATACTGTCATTACCTTCGACAGCTATTGCGCCATTTTCACCTTCATCTACAACCTCATCTTCATCAAGAACCGAATGAGTCGGTTTGCCAAAGATTGCATGACACATTTTGGTAACGGTTTTAACCATAAATGGAGATAACGCACCCAAAACAATAAATATTCTTAAAGGAACACCAATTATGTTTTTATTGCCGAGTTTCCTTAACCAATTCAAATTGAATTTTGATTTGGATTTGTAAACATGTTTGCTTTCATTACCCCAGTTTATAAATTTACCCAATTTATGAAGCAATTTTGTAATAGGATTTTTAATATTTTCCGCGCCAAGTTTTTTGTCTAATGCACGTTCCGCATTTTTATATAGTTCTTTGCTATTTAATAATCCTTCATCGACATTTTTATTGAATTCTTTTAATGCTTTTTGATATTCAATTCTGCCTCTGTTATCCAATCCGGCATATTTAAATCCGCCAACTTTATGCATTGCTCTGATACCAAATGCTGATCCGATGAAATACATAAAGTCATTTGTAAACCGTTCAGTAAATGTTTTTATTTTTTCACCTTTTGGAGCGGAAAAAGTATAATACAACATATCAGCAAAGATTCCGGCTTGAAGAAATACGCATAATTTACCTCCGCCAAATCTGTTTGTACCGCCTTCCATTAACCATTTTAATGATTTATTTAAAAATTTACCGATTTTAGATTTAGCACCGCCTG
>CAMNNA010000069.1 GCA_946545285.1 uncultured cyanobacterium
TTGACTTGCGGGTCTCTGAGTTATTTACCCCCGTGGCTCTGCTCGGCTTGGTAAAGGCTGCATGTTTGAGCCCCCTCTCCCTAACCCTCTCCCTCAATGGGGCGAGGGAATTGACTTCTGTGAGGGTGAAGGCTGCTTTACGGGTGTCGTGGGACTTGCGGGTCTCCAGATTATTTACCCCCTCAGGATGACAGCTATCATGGTATCCATAGGTCTTTGGTTTATTTACCCCCTCAGGATGACCGGTGTCGTGGGACTTGCGGGTCTCCGGTATATTTACCCCCTCAGGATGACGGGTGCCGTGGTATTTACAAATTTCTTCAAATAATTTTTTCACTTTTGTTCCTCCATTTAGAAATTCTATTCAAACGGACATAATTATGTCCGTATAGATATTATAAACTATATCATGAAATTATGCAAGATGAGAAGAAAAGAGAGTTTACAAAAGCCTTTGGAAACGTTATCAAGGATTTACATCAGAAAAGTAAACGTTCTGCCCGATCTATATCTTATGAAACCGAAATATCCAAAACCACTTTGCTTTTAGCCCAAAAAGGGATACTTGATCCGCAAATTACAACTTTTTGCAAACTGGCAGAAGCTTATTATATTACCCCCGTTGAATTATTGAACAGAATATACAAAGAATTACCCCCAAACTGGGGTTTTCTGGAAGATAATTAAAATCTATTTTCTGAATCTTCCGCCGTAAACTTCGTGAACATCAACAACTGATACAAATGCTTTATTATCAATTTCTTTCACAATATCAAGCATTTTCGGAAGTTCTAATCTTGACAATACGCAATAAATTAAATCCTTATCTGCTCCTGTGTAACCTCCGATACCTTGCAAATAAGTTATACTTATATCCAATCGCTCAATTAGGGCAGAACCGATTTCTCCTGCGTTATCACTTATAATTCGGACAGATTTTGAACTGTTAAATCCTTCCATAACGCTATCTATAACTTTAGACACAATAAAGTATGTCATAACAGAATACATTGCACTTTCCCAACTAAAAACCAATCCTGCTGCTGCATATATAAATACGTTTATTACTAAAATGAATTCTCCGACTGAAAGCCCGAATTTTTTGGAAACAATAAGAGACAGCATTTCTGTTCCGTCTAACGAGGATTCGTTTTTAAGTATTGTTCCGACTCCTACCCCTAAAATTATTCCACCAAAAACAGTTGATAGCAGCAAATCTTCTGTGACTTTGTATTTACTAAAGAAATTTACTGCCAGTGCAAGAATTATGTTTGCATACCCTGTTTGCAAAACAAATTTTGTCCCCATTTTTTTCCATGCCAAAAGCACAAACGGAATATTTAGTATCAATATCAAAAGCCCTAAATTGAAATTCGTTAAATGACTCAAAATCATTGATATACCAATAACACCGCCATCAATTATATCATTCGGAACTAAAAATGTTTCAAGTCCGAACCCTGTAATTACGGCACCGATTGTTATAAAAAAAATATTTTTTAAGTATTTAAGTCTTTTATTAGATTTAGTCATTATTTTTCTTTATTTTGTTTACAGTAATTAACTTTTCTAAATTGAATATTGGAGTTTTATCATCTTGGTCTTTTTTCTTAACACCCAAAATGCTTTCCAAATCGGCTTTTAAACTTGGAATATCATCATATTTTTTTAAAGAACCGCCTAAAGTTATTGAAACATCGCCTGTTTCTTCAGATACAACCAAACACGCAGCATCACTTGATTCTGTCATTCCTATTGCTGCTCTGTGACGTGTTCCGTATTTCCAGCTCAATTTCGGATCATCTGTTAAAGGAAGCAAAACACCTGCTGAAATAATTTTTGTACCGCTAATTACAACCGCACCGTCATGCAATGGCGTATTTACATGAAATATTGTCAGCAAAAGTTCTGTTGAGACATTCGCATTTAAGATTGTACCAACATCTCTGTATGTATTGCTTAAATCGTTTTGAAAAACTATTAAAGCACCTGTGTGAGATTTTGAAAGATATTTTACCGCTTCAATAACTTCTTTTATAACGTCTATTGTTTTATTTTCTTCAATCTTTTTGCCGCTTTCAAAAAATCTTTTAAAAAAGTCCAATTGCCCTAAATACCCCAAAAATCTTCTCAATTCCGGCTGAAATATTACGATAAGACTTAATGATACAAATAAAACAAATGACCTTAAAAATGCGCCTAAGATATTCAAATTTATTGATATTAAAAATTCACTTATTATCCACAAAATAACAAGAACAAATGCACCTTTTACAAATTTTTCAGAATTTGTGTTTTTGATAAATTTTTTGTAAAAAACAAACAAAACTACAACAATAATTAAAACTTCACAAATATTTTTCCATCCGAGTGTGTCTTGAATGTACAAATGCCAATTTTGTATGAAACTTTGAATAAAAAATAAAATATCGTGAATCATAATTATTTCAACCTATCAGGAATTACATCATGTGAAACTAAATCTTCAAGGGTTTGCCTTGATACAATAATATCAGATTGCGAATTATTTACAAGTACCATAGCACATTTTCCTACTCTGTTATAATTAGATGCCATTGAATAATTGTATGCACCTGTATTAAACACGCATAAAATGTCTCCCTCTTCTGTTTTAGGCAGAACAATATTTTCTATCAAAATATCTCCGGATTCGCAAAATCTCCCTGCAACTGTAACCTCTTCGGTTTCAGCATCTTTTTTTGAGTTTGCAATTTGTGCGTAATATTTTGCCTGATAAAGGCTAGGCCTTGCGTTATCAGCCATTCCGCCGTCAACTGAAATATATTTTCTGCCTTTTGGAACTTGTTTTGAACTTCCGATTGTATATAAAGTTACACCGGAGGTTGAAATTATACTTCTACCGGGTTCTAAAAATAATCTTGGCGGATTAATTTTGTATTTTTCTATGCAGTGTTTTAATTTTTCAATAATGATTTTCCCCGCATCATAAACAGAAGGTGGTTCATCTTCATCTGTATATTTAACGCCGATTCCCCCGCCAATATTTATTTCATCAAGTTCTAAACTGTATTCTTTATTAATTCTTGAAATTTCTTTTACTAAAATTTCTATTTCATCAGGGAAAATATTTGTTTCAAAAATTTGAGAACCAATATGTGCATGCAACCCGCAAATTTTAAGATTATCATACTGCGTTAATATCAAATCAACGGCTTCATCAATTTGGGTCAAATCAAATCCGAATTTAGAATCCAAATGACCGGTTTGAATATATTGATGTGTGTGGCATTCAATACCGGGGGTAATTCTTAGTAAAATATCAACAGTTTTATTTTTACTTTTCGCAATTTCATCCAACAGCGCAAGTTCTAAAAAATTATCAGCAGATATTCTTCCGACTCCTAAATCAAGGGCTAAATCAAGTTCTTCTACGGATTTGTTATTGCCGTTAAACAAAACTTTTCCCATATCAATTCCGGATTTATATATGGTGTAAATTTCTCCGCCAGATACCACGTCAAACCCTAATCCTTCAGAATCAAGAATTTTTGCAATCGCGCTTGTGCATAAGGCTTTTGATGCGTACATTATGCTTGTTTTTTCATAATCTTTGAATGCATTTTTATAATCTTGGCAAATTGATCTTAGAGTTTTTTCATCTATTACATACAGCGGTGTAGAATATTTTTCCGCCAAATCTACAACATCACATCCCCCAATTTCTAAATTCCCGCGTTCATTTATTTTGGTTGTTATGGGTTTTATAAATTGATTTGTTGATTGAAGTTGTGCCATTGATATTCCTTTTTTGATTATAATAACATTTAATTTTTGTTTTGTATAGAGGGTTTTGAGGATTTAATAAGAAAAATATTTATCAAAATCAACATCATCAAAACTGCATAAAAGAAGAAAAATTTCATCATCCTCGTTCATACGCTGAAAATTATATTGGTCAAATTTCCAATATTTTGGATTTATTCCTTTTACTTGAACTATGCCTTTTTCTTTTAAAATGTTTAATTTCTTTTTAACCGTTTCTAAAGGAAGATTTACCAAACGCGCAAGTTCAACAGATGTTATTCCCTCTTTTGATTGGTGTTTTTCGGGGGTTAAAAACATCAGTTCTAATCCTACGGTTTTTAGTTCTTTATCCTCATTTTCAGTTAGTACAGAGTATTCCACATTCAAATTTTATCCTAAAAACAATTTCTAAATATCATATAAATGTATGAGTTTTAAACCTTAGGATTGATGAACTTATTAAAAAAGGCATGCCTTCCATATGGGACATGTATTTCGGATATCTGACAATCCTGATATGTTAAGTTTTGTAAAGCGTGGATTTTATAGGGTATAGGGGGCTGAAACCATGGCAAAATCATGCTTTGAGGCATGTTAAAAAATTTTGCATTTTTTTTGAAAAAAAATTGTTTGTACATCCTAAAAACTTAATGTAGAATTAAAACATACTCAAAGACAAATTGAGTAATTCTTGTAGAGGTGAATGGTGGGTTACGATATTAGTAAAAAACTTTTGCAAATACAAGAAGAGATTGCACCTTCAAAACCAAAAATCATTGCGGTAACAAAGTATTTTGATGAAAATGCAATAATTTCAGCCTATGATGCAGGTTTGAGAGATTTTGCGGAATCAAGAGCTGTTGAAGCCCGTGAAAAAATTGACAAACTTCCTGAGTATGTAAAATCTGATTCAAAATTTCATTTTATCGGTCATTTACAGACAAATAAAGTGAAATATGTTGTAAAAAGATTTGATTATATTCATTCGGTTGATTCGGTTAAGCTTGCAAAGTGCATTTCTGATTTTGCCAAAGAATTAGGAGTTGTGCAGAAAGTTTTACTTGAAGTCAACATTTCGGGGGAAGTTCAAAAATTCGGATTTAACCCTGAGGAATTAAAATCAAATTTTTCACAGATTTTGTCGTTTGACGGAATTAGAGTATGCGGGCTTATGAGTATGGCTCCGTTGGGAGAAACTGAAGAAAATATCGAAAAGTTGTTCTCAGAAGTTATACAGATAAGAAATGATTTAGGCAATGAATTTGACATCAAATTACCGGAAATTTCGATGGGAATGAGTCAAGATTACAAAATTGCTGCAAAGGTTGGTGCGACAATGTTAAGGATAGGTAGAAAATTATTTGAATAAACGGAGGAAAAGATAAGTGGCAGCGTTAGCAGACGGTTTCAGAAAAGTAGTAGATTTTGTTATGGATGGATTCAGAGATAATCCTTTTGCAGATATTAATGATGAAGATGATTATATGGATGAGTATGAAGAATATGAAGACGGTAATGCGGTAAGAGCTGTTGAACCTTCTTATGCTCCTATTGTCGAAAAACGCCAAGAACAAAAAGTTTTGAACCATCCAAGTTTTAACAGAGGCGGAAATGAAGTTGTCGTTGTTGAACCTCATTCATTCGATGATGCTGCTGTTATTGTTCAACATTTAAAAGACAGAAAAATTGTTATGCTAAACTTGCACTTGTTAGATAACGAACAATCTCAAAGAACAATTGATTTTGTTTGCGGAGCATCTCAAGCATTAAACGGTAAACCTAAAAAAGTCGGTGACAGAGTTTTTGTTTTTGCTCCAAGCAACGTTGCATTGTCTGCTGATTTGAATACTCAGCAAAATAAATTTAATGATTCTTTGTGGAGAACTTCTCTGCAATAGGATTTAATTGGGACAGAAGAGAGATAGTTTAAATAATGAAAGAAATGACGGACAAAAATTTATGTCCGTCTTTTATTATAGCTAATTATGAAAAGAGTCGATTTAATGCTTACTTAATCAAAAAACCAATAATGAATGTGCAAACAATAAATACTGCACAAACAATTGCGGTAATTTTATTCAAACCTTTTTCAGCGCTTTTTTGAGAAGCAAAGATATGAGAAACTCCGCCAATACCTCCTATGCCGTCACCTTTTGGAGAATGCATAAGAATTAATATTATCAACAAAACCGCCGCAACGGTTGAAATATTCCAAAGTAAATTTGCCATTATTTATTTTCTCCTTTTTTAATAAAATGTGCCCGTTTTGAATTCAATTTAATATTTTCAAAAGTGTATAATCTGGCAGGACGTTTTGATAGTGATTTTGTATATTCATCAAGTTCAATCAATCCTTCTGTTGTTGTTGCTTTTTTACGAAAATTACGTTTATCAAGTTTTTTTCGCATAATAAGCTCATAAGCTTTTTGCATTTCCGTTAATGTGAATTTTTCCGGCAATAACTGATAAGCCACCGGACAAATTTCTAATCTTTCTCTGGTACGTTTCAAAGAATACTGAATAATTTCTTTGTGGTCAAATGCTAATGCCGGTAAATCTTCTACTTTGTGCCATCCCAAATTTTCAGAAGATTCAATTCTAATATCTTCGGATCTTACCAGTGCAAAATATGCACAAGTAATTACACGCGCATTTGGGTGTCTTAAAGGATCACCAAAAGTGTATAATTGCTCTAAGTAAATATTATCAACCTGAGTTTTTTCTTTCAAAACTCTAACTGCTGCCTCATCAAGGTTTTCTGATAATCTTACATATCCTCCCGGAATTGCCCATTTCCCTTTAAACGGCTCATTGTCTCTTTTTACAAGCAAAACCTGCAAAGCATTGTTTTTAATTGTTAATATTACAACGTCAACTGTTATTTCGTGTGTTTTTGTTTCATTAAACATAAATGTTTCTCACTACCCTTCCAAAATGATACAATAAACATGAATTTTTAAATTAATTGTTTTGATTACATTATTAACATTTGTTAATAAACAAAATAAAGTATGCAATTTTTATATACTTTTTAACTTTATATAAGTGAGGGGAACAAGGAAAATGTATCCATTAATGATGTTAAACACTTGGAATATGTTCAATCCGACAGGATTAGGCGTCGGGAATTTTCTTATAGGATTTGCAAACGGTTTAAGAAAAACTTTCGGAGCTGAAAAAGCAAATGATCAAACACAAAAAAGACCTCAAACAGGATTTTATAATCCGTTTGGTTTTTCTTTTTTCCAAACGCCTATGACATTTATGCCTGCAATTCCTGTAATTTCAACTCCTTTTGTATCGAATTTTAATTCAATTTTCAATGGTAGTAAAAATTACTTTTCATCACCTTCCACCCAACCGCTAATGTTCACATCCTCACCGTCAACATTCACCCCGATAACTTTGTCATCGGTATCAAAATCGAAAACCGGCACATCTGTTCAACCAAAAGGAAAATATAGAACTGTGAGATTGAACGGTGATTTATATGGCGAAAAGTTTTTAGATAAAGTAAAAAGTATTGCAAAAGAAATCAACTGCGATTATCAAGATTTGTTAGCAGTTATGAATTCAGAATCAGGATTTAGAACGGACAAACCAAACCCATACTCAGGCGCAATTGGTTTGATACAATTTATGCCTTCAACTGCAAAAGAACTTGGAACATCAATTTCTCAACTGGCAAAAATGACACCTATGCAGCAGCTTGATTATGTCAAAAAATATTATCTTTATTGGAGAAAAGCTAATCGCTACGACAAATCATACAAACTTAACGCAAAAGAATTATATGCATTAACATTTTACCCGGCAGCAGTCAAACCGGGAAAAGATCTGATTGTTACAAGAGCGCAAAACCCTGCTGTTTGGACCCAAAATCCGACATTAGATGTTAATAAAAATAATAAAATAACCAAAACTGAACTTTGGTATTTTATGAAAGATAAATACGTTACCGATGAATCTTTTACAGCATAGTTTTTCTTACAGTAAAGAATTTTGTTTTTCCGTTTGAAATGAAAATTTTATATGGTAGCATAGGTTTGTTCATATTTTAAAAGGGAGAATAAAATGAAAAACGGAATAGAAAATGGTTATTATCATGAAATTACACCCGGTGGTTTCGGGATTGCGATAAAAGCGGGAAAAGTATTATATTCAAAACAATCTGAATTTCAAAAGGTAGAAATTTTTGAAACGGAATCTGATTTAGGCAGGGTTTTGACACTTGATGATTTGATGATGACAACTGAAGGTGATGAATATCATTATCACGAAATGATAGCACATATTCCGATGATGCAGCATCCTAATCCAAAATCTGTGCTGGTAATAGGCGGAGGCGACGGAGGAACGGTTAGAGAAGTGTTAAAACATGACACTGTTGAAAAAGTTGTACTTTGTGAAATCGACGGACTTGTAATTGATGCTTGCAAACAGTTTTTACCAACAATTGCCTGTGAATTAGACAATCCGAAAGTTGAAATCTTAGTTCAAGATGCAATTGAATATATTAAGGATAAAAAAGATGAATTTGATATAATTTTAATTGATTCAACTGACCCGATGGGGCCGGGGGAAGGATTATTTACTGATGAATTTTATACAAATGTTAAAAATTCATTGAAAAAAGGCGGAATTATGGTTGCACAATCTGAATCTCCTTTTGCACAAAGTATTTCCGTAGAAAAGATGTATAAGCAATTGAAAAAAGTATTTCCGATTGTTGCAACATATACATCAAATATTCCGACATATCCGGGTGGTTATTGGGCTTGGGCGTTTTGCTCGCAAGATGTTAAACCTTTGGAATACTATAATGATGAGCGCGCTCAAAAAATTATTCCGACCTGTAAAATTTATAATAAAGAATATCATAATGCACGATTTGCATTACCGAATTACTTGAAAAAGCTTTTGTAATCCGCTGATAAATAGAGTGATTCTTCGGGTTACACTCTCAGAATGACAATGTAACGAACTTACTCACCACTCACTTCAAGGATAAGTTTGATAAGTGCGTTACAGGGGTTTAAGACCCTTGTA
>CAMNNA010000070.1 GCA_946545285.1 uncultured cyanobacterium
ATAATAAATTTTATATCTGCGATAAAAAAAACAAACTGACACATGAAAAACGCAGGCAAAGGTGCCTGCGCAATATTTTCCTTCTTTAATTAATTTTAAGCATTCTCATTTATAAATTTTTCAGTAAGCTTGCTAATTTTAGACGAACCATTATAGTCAAAACCAAAAGCAGCTAATAACCCCACAACCGAACCTACAACAGCACCAAAAAATGTTTTTTCAAGCATTTTCATATCTTTGATTTTCAACAAAGCACCAACACCGGCACCAACAACAATTGAAGCAATTTCAGAAAGCAACACTTTAGTATTTGTAGCAGATCTGATTTTACTGCGTTCAGACATAAATTCATCTACTTTTTCTTTTTCTGCCGTAACAGATGTATAAACCCCGTGCTCTTTAGTCGGGAGAGTAACTGATTGCTTACCGTTAACAACCGGTCCTAACGAAACTTCTAACATGATTTTCCGCCTTTCACACTTTAATTAATACACATTTAGCAATTATTGTTTTTTAAACTCATCACCTTGGTGACGAACTTGAGGCTGAACATTTGGGAGTTCTTCTTTCATAAAAGTATCTAAAGACATCATTTCAGCTTTATCTTTAGGTAAATCGCCTCTTTGAACTGTAACTACCTGCATTCCGTTTGGCAATGTAACCTTACGCGCAGAACAGTCTACACCGTTGGCATTTTTGTACTTCAAAACATCAAATGAATTAATTTTTTCTACCATAAACCTATACCTTTCGCTATTTTCTACACATAAATATAAAAACACGAAAGAAATATTATTTGACATGAAAAAAGCCTTAAAAAACTAAAATTTACATTTTTTTACAATATTTAACCGATAAATTAAGAAATAATTTCAACACAAAATTGTAGAATATTTCAGATTTTTAACCCCCGCAACGTACCTGAACACTTAACGACCTATCAACTTATTTTGTTAGGTTTCACCCAACTCACCGATTAACTCATTTATACCAAACTTTAAAATTTGATATTTCACCATATAAATCATTATAATTACCGTTAAATCTTACTGCTCGGTCATCTATATATAAAAATGCAGGTTCCTTAATATTAGTTACACCGCATACAAATTTATTAATATCATATTTAATAAGCCATTTAGACACTAGTTTTTTGTTTCGGGTTGTAAAAATTATAATATTGAAGCTTTTAGATAATTTTTCTAAAAATTCTTTTGCACCATCAGAAATTTGAGGAATATAATCACTTTGAAAATTCCCTCTGTATTCATTTAAAACCCCGTCTAAATCTATTAATATAGGATATTTTTTATTCATATTTTCTCCTTAATTTCAGATTAAGTGCTATATATTTAAAGCACTATAGAATTTTATAACAATTAAAATTTAAAAATGCAACGTAATGATAAAAAACTTTTACAATTTAAAAAGGCTTTGGGCGAAATTGTTGCTGAATTGAGAAAATCAGAAACTGATATGTCAATTAATAAACTTGCGCTAGGTTATGATTTAGGAAGAGGAAATTTAAGTAAACTTGAAAAAGGCTGTTTTGATTGTCGGATGTCTACAGCTTGGAAGATATCAGAAGCACTGGGTATGACGTTTTCAGAATTTGCGAAAAAGTTTGAAACAAAACTGGGAAAAGATTTTAAATTTATTGATGAGTAAATATTAGCTGTTTTAAAATTAAACAATATTATTTGTAAAAAATTTATTAAACTATTAAAGTTTTGCGACAGAATGCCGATATACAATTCAGGTGTAGAACGCAAGGGTTTGAAGTATATGAGAGTTCAACCGATAAGTTTAAACGGCGGAAGATATCTTCTCAATTTAAACAATAGCGACAACAAAATTCAGGTAAACAACGGAAGTTTAAATATCACCGATTTAAACCTTCTTAACTCTGTTTATCCTGTTATGTTCACATCTGCATCAATCCAAAACGCGACAAAACTTCGCCAATTGTTTGCGCACAACCTTATATGTATGTATTCAGGTGTTACAATGATAGACCCCAAGTCCGTTGCAAGACTTGTAAGATCAGGAATATTTAGCAGACCTTCATCTGAATCTGTCAAAGTATTTAAACAATACGAAAACAGTATTTTTGGAATGGAAAAAAGACTTATTGAACTTTTAGAACAACGATCACTTATAAGCCCGAATAAAAATATTCAAGAATTAATGCAAGAACTTGAACCGGTATATAAAAGAAGACTTAGAAGGCGCCAAGCACCTGTTTTTCATTTACTAAATATCGAATCGCAAAGATTACCTAAAAAATATAAGATTAAATATAATCAATTGATGGATATAACAGAAAAGAAATTAAATGAAAGACCCGTACTTATACCTTTTTCATCCACTGAATTCAAATATAAACTTTCCAAAATCAGAGAAACTTTATTAAATACAAATGATTTAAAGGCAAAAAAAGTTATTAATAAAATGATTAAAGAATCAAAAAAACTTGCCAATTCAACAAATAAAAACACGATAGAAAATCAAAGAAAAGTTATCGGAATGTTGGATTGGATTTTAAAAAAATCGGTTTTAAAAGATAACGAAGAATTAAAAAGTTTGATAGATAATTCTAAATCACGCTTATTCAACGAAAAAACAATAATTCCGTTTTCAAGAAAAGCCTTTATTTATGATTTGGCTAAACTTTTAGACGGACTTCCAAGCCAAAGAATTCAAGAAAGAATGTTATTACTGGCACAGCATTTGCCGACATCAAGCGAAAGTTTCAGTGCATTCTTTATGAAATTAGCCGCTGAACCGCCGGAAAAAATCGGGTTTAGGATTTTGTGGCCTGCGGTTGCATCAATTGAACATATTCATCCTCGCTCTTGCGGGGGCGCTGATCTGATGTCTAATTTCGGAGTTGCAACCACAAAAATTAATTCTGAGAGAAAAAGTATTGATTTTGTTTCTTGGATAAAATTGCACCCTGACGTTCCGCAGCACTGTCAAGAATACTTAGACAGAATGATTGAACTATATAAACAAGGAGTATTTGCAAAATATAATATCAGCCCAAAATATCTGAAAGACTTTGCAAATGCTATTGAAAAAGAATCCAGAAATATCGTTAAATTAAAGTGCGATTATTGATTTTCGTTTTCTTTTTTATATCCGCATTTAATATTTGAACATGAAACGGTTTCTCCGCTTTTTAAAACTTTTTTAACCAAAAGGCTGCCGCAATTAGGGCATTTTTCTCCTGTCGGTTCATTCCATAAAACAAAATCACATTCAGGATATTTATCACAGCCGTAAAATACAGTTCCTCTTTTTGATTTTCTTTCAACAATAGTACCTTTTGAACATTTAGGACAAGTTACACCCGTCGATTTTCTATATGGCTTTCTAAATTTACAATCAGGTGAGGTGCACTCTAAATATTTTCCGTAAGGACCGGTTTTAAAAATCATGTCTGAACCGCATTTTTCGCATTTTTCTTCGCAAATTTCTTCCGGTTTTTGTTCTGAAACATCTCCCGATTCTTCACTCATAATATCCTGTAAAACATCTAATGACATCGCTGTTTTACAATCAGGATAGCCACTGCAGCCTAAAAATTGAGTACCTTTCTTGCTTGTTCTTAAAACCATATCTTTACCGCAGTTTGGGCATTTTACCCCTGATGTTACGGTAACTTTTTGCGCTGATTTCATAACATTGTCAACTTCTTTTATAAAAGGCTTATAAAAATCATTTAAAACATTAGTCCAAACAGCCTTTTTATCGGCAATTTTGTCTAATTTTTCTTCCATGCCCGCAGTAAACTTGTAATCCATAATATCTGAAAATTGTGAAACTAATTGTTTTGAAACTGCCCGCCCTAAAAGCGTCGGATAAAGTGCTTTGTTTTTCTTTTCGACATATTTTCTGGTTTGAATAACCGTAATAATTGTTGCATAAGTAGACGGTCTGCCAATTCCATATTCTTCAAGCGCCTTAACCAATGATGCTTCATTATACCTTGGAGGAGGCTGAGTAAAATGCTGTTTAGGCTCTACTTTTGAACAATCAACTTTATCGCCTTTTTCTAAATCAGGAATTTTTGAATCGCTTTTTTTAGAATCATCTTCTTCGTCATTATATAATTTCAAAAATCCGTCAAATACGACCTTGCTTGTACCGGCTTTTAAAGTGTAGTCGCCTGATTCGACTTCAATAGTTTTATTTGCGATTTGAGCAGGAGCCATTTGGGATGACATAAATTTATCCCAAATTAATTTGTATAATCTGAATTGATCGTTATCTAAATATTTTTTAAGACTCTCAGGCGTTCTTTCAGGATAAGAAGGACGAATTGCTTCGTGAGCGTCTTGAACATTTTGTTTACCTTTTACATAAATATTAGGGGCTTTCGGGTAATAATTTTCTCCGTAATTTTGCAAAATAAAATCCTGCGCCATATTTTGAGCATCATCAGAAACTCTTACAGAATCTGTTCTCATATATGTAATTAGCCCGACAGGCGCACCGTCAATTTCAATGCCCTCGTAAAGTTTTTGTGCTACCTGCATTGTTTTTGAAACACCAAAGTTTAATTTTGAACTTGCCGCTCTTTGAAGAGTTGACGTTATAAACGGAGCAGTAGGCTTTCTTGAAATTGTCTTTTTATTAACCTTTGAAATTTCAAATTCGCTTTGGGGACTTGTTAAGTAATCAACAATTTTTTGCGCTTCATCTTTGTTTTTAATAGTTTTTTCAACGGATTTTCCCTTAATTTTAGATAATTCCGCTTCAAACGTTTTCCCGTCTTTATTAAACAATGTGTGAATCGACCAGTATTCCTGCGGAATAAAGGCTTCAATTTCATCTTCTCTTTCGCAAATCATTCTTAATGCAACAGACTGAACACGTCCTGCTGATAATTTTCTGTTACCCATTTCTTTCCACAACACAGGAGATAATTTATAACCGACGAGTTTATCCAAAATTTGTCTTGTCTGTTGAGCTTTTACCATATCCATATCAATTGAACGGGGGTTATCAACAGAATACTTAACAGCTTTTGGTGTGATTTCGTTGAAAACAATACGCAAAATCTTTTCATCAGGAACTTTCAAAATTTGGCGAACATGCCATGCTATAGCTTCTCCTTCGCGGTCGGGGTCGGATGCAAGATAGATTTTATCAAATTTTTTAGCTAAGTCGTTTAATTTTTTTACAACCTGAGCTTTACCGGGAATTATCTCGAATTTTGGTTCAAAATTATTATTAACATCAAACCCTAAGTTTTCGGTTTTAGGGTCTTTGGTGGGAAGATTTCTTATATGACCGAAGCTTGCTTCAATTTGAAACCCGTCACCTAATATTTTTTTTATTGTCTTTGATTTAGCCGGAGATTCGACTATTACTAATGATTTTTCCTTCGCCGCCATTTAATCCTTCTTATAAATCTGCATAACTCAATAAAGTGATAAGCTTTTTTATAATAAACCAATAACAAAAATTTTTCAAATTGTAATATTTCCCTCGCGGCTATTGATTATTTTGTAAATAATTATTAAAATAGACATGTTTTTATGCAATTTTAGGGGTATTTATTTTTATTATGATTATGAATATTGGTATTAATAATTACAATAATTTTTACACATCACAAAAATCAAATTATGCTCAAAGTTTTGAAGGAGCTTCAGCAAGAAAATTAATTGATAAAATTAAAAAAGCAACTCAATTAAAAAAACTTGGAGTTACTTTTGAAGAATTAGCAAACGCGTATAAAGAAATCGGGTATGATGTTTTCTTTAAACGCGGTTCTCATGCTGTTGTTCCGATTGATAAAAATTTAAATATACCGGTAATTATTCCACATAAAGACAAATATGTTACACCATATGAATTAAAAAGATTTAGGTATGTATTAAATGGAGAATTTGATAAAGCAGCAAGGGTTTAAGTTACATTTAAACCTAAACCCTTGCTTGAATATTAGTTTTTAATTCGAAATTATCTTAAAAATCTAAAATACAAATAAATTGAACTTAATATCAAAGAAATAGTAACAATTAAAATTCCGTATTTCATAAATCTCATAAACGAAATTTTATGACCGTGAGAAGCCGCAGTTTCACTGACTAAAACATTTGCGGCAGCACCAATCAAAGTCAAATTTCCGCCAAGACAAGCCCCTAAAGACAATGCCCACCACAATGCATGAACATGACCTGTTATTGCATTAGGGTTAGCAGGATTAATCAATTCGGAAATCAATGGCGCCATAGTAGCAGTATAAGGAATATTATCTATTATTCCTGACAAAATTCCTGACGCCCAAAGAATAACCATTGTTGCGATATTAAGGCTGCCGTGAGTTAAAATAATTAATTGATCCGCCAAAAATTTAATTCCGCCGTTAGCCTCAAATCCACCGATAATTATGAACAATCCAACAAAGAAAAATATCGTTAACCATTCAACATCACGATAAATTTCTTTTGGCTTTTCAAACAGAAGTAAAAATGACGCGCCGGCCACTGCAAATACATATGCAGGGATATGAGTTATATCATGAGTTACAAAGCCCAAAATAACCAATGCTATTGTCGCAACAGAACGAATCATTAATTTTTTATCAGTAATAACTCCTTCAACACTAATATTTGCAATATGCGCCATCTTTTCAGGAGTTGCTTTTAAACCTTTTCTAAACAAGAAAATTAACAATCCCACACATATTAAAAAGATTATAGTAATGATTGGAGTTAATTCATTTACAAAATCCATAAAACTCAAACCTGCGCGAGTACCAATGATAATATTTGGAGGATCGCCAATTAAAGTTGCAGTTCCGCCTATATTTGACGCAAAAACTTCAGTCATCAAAAAAGGCACAGGATCAGCATCAAATTCTTTTGCAATAACAAATGTTATAGGCATCATCAAAACAACTGTTGTAACATTATCTAAAAATGCAGACGCAATTGCTGTAAAAGCAGCAAGAGCAAACAGAACTGTTTTCGGATGACCTTTTGTTGCACGCAAAAGATGCAAAGCTAACCATTTAAAAACTCCGCTTCGACTTGCAATATGAACAATTATCATCATACCGATAAGCAAGAAAATTACTTGAAAATCTACATGTTCAAATACTCCTTTTACATATTTTGAAGTATTTTCATCAACATAGCCTTCAAACGGAATAAGCCCAAGAAGCATTGTTAATGACGCGCCAACAAGCGCTACAACTGATTTTTGAATCTTTTCACTTGCAATAAATACATAAGCTATTATCAAAATCAGCCCTGAAATTAACATTGCATTTGAATGAATGAAATTAAGCATAAAATAATCCTTTCATTTCTTATAACTACATAACATGATTTATTGTATCATAAACAATTAATATGTGTATCAAAAATGAAAGGATTAGTTTTTTAATTATTTTACAACAATGTTGACTAATTTTTTCGGAACAACAATTACTTTGATAATCGTTTTATCAGAAATGAGTTCCTTTATTTTATCGCTGTTTAGAGCTTGTTTTTCCATATCATCTTTGGAAATTTCAGAATCAACTTCGATTTTGTCTTTAACTTTTCCGTTGATTTGAACAACCATAGTTATGGAAGAAGATTTAGCAAGATTTTCATCCCACTGACACCAAGGCTGATCGTGAATTGAACCTTCTCCGCCTAATTCATGCCAAGCTTCTTCGGTTAAATAAACCGCTACAGGCGACATAAGTTTTAGCATAGAAACAATTGCAAAACTTAAAACATTTTTATCTTCATCATTAAGTTGAGGTTTCTTTGCCTGCCAATCATATATAGCATTTACAAGTTCTCGATATTTTGAAATTACGGTATTAAACTGAAATTCGTTTGTAATATCGTTAGTAATGCCTTTAATTTGCATATGAACTGTTCTTACCATATCGTCATTATCTTTAGCAAGATTTGAACTTAAATGATAATTCAGGTTAATATTTTCAGCGTTAGAAGCTACAAGGCGCCAAACTCTGTTTAAGAATTTGTAGCAGCCTTCAACGCCTGCATCAGACCAGTCAAAATCTCTTGCAGGAGGAGAATCTGAAAGAATAAATAATCTTGCGGTATCTGCTCCGTAATTTTCAAATATTTCATCAGGGTCAACGGTGTTGCCTTTTGATTTTGACATTTTTGACCCGTCTTTTAATACCATACCTTGTGTTAAAAGGTTTTTAAACGGTTCGTCAAAATCTAAAAGTCCGCAATCTCTGAGTGCTTTTGTAAAAAATCTTGAATATAATAAATGCAAAATTGCGTGTTCAATCCCGCCTACATATTGATCAACAGGCAACCAGTGATTAACTATATCTTTATTAAAACACTCTTTATCATTATTTGCATCTGCATATCTTAAATAATACCAGCTTGAACAGATGAATGTATCCATTGTATCCATCTCACGAGTTGCATGTCCTCCGCAAACAGGACAAACAGTATCCTTAAATGTCGGAGATGTTGTGATTGGTGATTTACCTACAACACTAAAATCAACATCTTTTGGCAATAACACAGGGAGTTGATTTTCCGGAACAGGCTGGATTCCGCATTTATCGCAATATACAACAGGAATCGGCGCGCCCCAGTATCTTTGGCGGGAAATCAACCAATCTCTTAATCTGAATTGAGTTTTAAATTCCCCAAAACCTTCATCTACAGCCTTTTGAGTAATTGCTTTTTTAGCTTCGGTATTTTTCATTCCGTTAAATTCACCCGAATTAACCAAAATACCTTCTTGTGTGTATGCTTCA